>JAHINZ010000223.1 GCA_018895795.1 Alphaproteobacteria bacterium | reverse complement strand
GCCGAGGCTGAATCTGGGCCCCGGCCTTCGCCGGGGAGAGTGGGTGAGGGCGCGCGTTGTTTATAGATACGGGAATTTCCTTCAATTCCATAGACTTACGGCGGAAGCTTCTGCGCCCGTACACGCTTGCCTAAACCGTCGGTTTCTGATTATCTGCGCGATGACACCGGTGGCGCCACAAGCCAGCCTTGTAATGACACCGGTATCATAAACGTTTCGGAGCGACCTGGTCGGCCCGTCTCGTTTCGGCTCTTTGAGCTGGCTCCTGCGCGAACTTCGGGGCGTCGGGTCTGACTCGGCGCCCTCACTTTTGTGAAGGCCAACCTCAAAGAGGGTCTTGGGGAAGGAAACCGGGTCGCGCCGAACGCGCCTTTGTTTGACGTAGCGGCAGCCACCCAGTGGCGTCGGCTTGCGACGCGGTCTAAACGATCGCCCTGAGCCAATACCGGCGAAATCTTCCACGCGACGGCCTCGCTTAGCGAGCTGGCGCAAGAACGATCCTTTGGGAGGACTATGTGATGGTGAAAGATCGTATGGCGGTTCTGACCGCCATGATGGACCAGGGCGTGATCCCGGTCTTTTATCACCCCGACGCCGAGGTCTGTAAGAGGGTGATCCAGGCCTGCGCCGACGGCGGCGCGCCCTGCATCGAGTTCACCAATCGCGGCGACTTCGCCAGCCATGTCTTCTATGAGGTCGCCCGGCACTTCGCCGCGGCCGATCCGCGCGTGATCATGGGCGTCGGTTCGATCGTCGATGCGCCCACCGCCGGCATCTATATCGCCAACGGCGCCAAGTTCGTGGTCGGCCCGATCCTCAACGCCGACGTGGCCAAGGTCTGCAACCGCCGCAAGATCCCCTATTCGCCGGGCTGCGGCAGCGCCTCGGAAATCTCCTACGCCGAGGAGCTGGGCTGCGAGATCGTCAAGGTGTTCCCCGGCTCGTCGGTCGGCGGCCCCGATTTCGTCAAGGCGGTCATGGGCCCGATGCCCTGGACCCGGATCATGCCGACCGGCGGCGTCGATCCCGACGAGGCCTCGATCAAGACCTGGTTCGGCGCCGGCATCGTCGCGGCCGGCATGGGCTCCAAGCTGATCACCCAGGCCCTGCTCGACGCGGGCGACTATGCCGGCATCACCAAGAAGGTCCGTGAGACCGTCGATCTGATCAAGAAGGTTCGTGGGAAGGCCTAGATGACTGACAATATCCTCAAGATCCGCCCGGCTTCGGAAACGAAGTGGGACTGCGCCAGCTTCGGTGAAGTGATGCTGCGCTTCGACCCCGGCTTTGGCCGGGTTCGCAACGCCCGCCAGTTCAATGTCTGGGAAGGCGGCGGCGAGTACAATGTCGCCCGCGCCTTCAAGAAGTGCTGGGGCAAGCGTTCGACCGCCGTCACGGCTCTGCCGATCAACGATCTGGGCTGGCTGGTCGAGGACCTGATGATGCAGGGCGGCGTCGACACCAGCCACCTGATCTGGCGCGAGTTCGACGGCCTGGGCCGCAACACCCGCGTGGGCCTGAACTTCACCGAGAAGGGCTTCGGCGTTCGTCCGGCCCTGGGCTGCAGCGACCGGGGTCACTCGGCCGCCTCGCAGATCCGTCCCGGCGAAGTGAACTGGGAGAAGCTGTTTGGCGAGGAAGGCGTGCGCTGGTTCCACACCGGCGGCATCTTCGCGGCCCTGTCGTCCAACACCGCCGAGGCGGTGATCGAAGCGGTCGAGGTGGCCCGCAAGTACGGCACGATCATCTCCTATGACCTCAACTACCGCGCCAGCCTGTGGAAGTCGCAGGGCGGCAAGCCGGGGGCCCAGAAGGTCAACCGTCACATCGCGCAATATGTCGACGTGATGATCGGCAATGAAGAAGACTTCACCGCCTGCCTGGGCTTCGAAGTCGAGGGCCTGGACGAGCACATCAGCGCCATCGACCCGGCCAACTTCAAGAAGATGATCCAGACGGCCGTGAAGGAATTCCCCAACTTCAAGGTCGCCGCCACCACCCTGCGCAACGCCAAGACCGCCTCGGTCAATGACTGGTCGGCGATCCTGTACGCGGGCGGCGAATTCTACGCCTCGATGATGCGCGAGAACCTGGAGATCTATGACCGGGTCGGCGGCGGCGACGGCTTCGCCTCGGGCCTGATCTACGGCTTCATGGAAGGCCAGGGGCCCCAGGCCGCCGTCGAATACGGCGCGGCGCACGGCGCCCTGGCCATGACCACCCCGGGCGACACCTCGATGGTGCGCAAGGAAGAGGTCGAGGCCGTGATGAAGGGCAAGGGCGCGCGGGTCATCCGCT
>JAHINZ010000222.1 GCA_018895795.1 Alphaproteobacteria bacterium | reverse complement strand
GCAGCTGGCCGCCGTGGTCGGCGCCAACGCCATCGGCGTGGTCAGCTCCGAGGACAAGCGCGAGTTCGTGTTGTCGATGGGCGCCAAGGCGGTGCTGAACCGCAACGAGTTCAACTGCTGGGGCCAACTGCCCACCGTCAACGGCCCCGAATTTGGCGACTACATGAAGGAGAGCCGCAAGTTCGGCAAAGCCTTGTGGCAGATCACCGGCAACAAGGACGTCGACCTGGTGTTCGAACACCCGGGCGAAGCCACCTTCCCGGTTTCGGTGTTTGTCGTGAAGCGCGGCGGCATGGTCGCCATCTGCGCCGGCACCAGCGGCTTCAACCTGACCATGGACGCCCGCTTCCTGTGGATGCGCCAAAAGCGCGTCCAGGGCAGCCACTTCGCCAATCTGATGCAGGCCAGCGCCGCCAACCAGCTGGTCATCGACCGCCGGGTCGACCCCTGCCTGTCGGAAGTGTTCCCCTGGGACGACATCCCGCTGGCCCACGAGAAGATGTTGGCCAACCAGCATCTGCCCGGCAACATGGGTGTTCTGGTCTGCGCTCAGCGGCCCGGCCTGCGGACGTTCGAAGAGGTTCAGGAGCTGAGCGGCGCGCTCTAGGCGCGCCCGCTTCTACCGAGGATCCAGATTAGGCCCGGCGTGAAAGCGCCGGGCCTTTTCCTTGAGCGCGGCGACGCCGGCCTCAGGACAGCCGGTCGCGGAAGTCCGTGTAGTCGAACTGGCGGATCAGCTTGAGAACATCGCTGTCGCTGTTCCACAGGGCGATGGCCGGCAGCGGCACGCCGTTGAAGGTGTTGGTCTTGACCATCGAATAGTGCGCCTGGTCGAGGAAGGCGATGCGCGTGCCCGCCTTCGGCGCGGCGGCGAAGACGTAGTCGCCGATGATATCGCCGGCCAGGCAGGAGGGGCCGCCGATCCGGACCGTGACGCCCGCCTCACGTTCATCCAGCATCGCGGGCCGGTACGGCGCCTCGATGACGTCGGGCATGTGGCAGGTGGCCGAGATGTCGGTGATGGCCACGGCCATGCCATTGTCGAAGGTGTCGAGGATCTCGCCGACCAGGATGCCGGCGTCCAGGGCGATGGCCTCGCCGGGCTCGATATAGACCTGAACCCCATGACGCTGGGCGATCCGGGCCAGCAGCGCGACCAGACTGTCCGTGTCATAGTCGGCGCGGGTGATGTGGTGGCCACCCCCCAGGTTCAGCCACTTCAGGCCGCCGAGCAAGCCTTCAAGCCTGGGCTCCAGCGACGCCCAGATCCGCTGCAGGGGTTCGAAGCCTTGCTCGCACAGGGCGTGGACGTGCAGGCCGTCGACGCCCTCCAGATGCTCGGGACGCAGCTGTGACACCGGAAAGCCCAGACGCGAACCTAGCTGGCAGGGATCGTACTTGGCGACCTCGGCCTCGCTGTGCTCGGGATTGAGGCGCAGGCCGATATCGAACACCTGCCCGTCCGCCCGCGCGGCCGCGATGACGTCCGCGAATCGCGCGATCTGACGGGGCGCGTTGAAGATCACCGAGTCCGACAGCCGCAGGATTTCGGGCAGGTCCTCGCGCTTGTAGGCCGGCGAATAGGTGGTCAGGTGGCCGTGATAATGCTCACGGGCCAGCCTGGCCTCCCACAGGCCCGAGGCGCAGACGCCATCGAGATAGTCGGCGACGACGTCGGCTAGCGACCACATCGAGAACGCCTTCAGCGCCAGCAGTACCTGGGCGCCGCTGCGGTCGCCCACGGCCTTGAGCATCGCCAGATTGCGCCGCACCGCGACCTCGTCGACCACGAAACAGGGCGACGGGACGTTGTTCAGGTCAAAGCGGGCGAAGGCGCCGGGCCCGGCGGACTTGGTTTCCATGCGATCAGAAGGCGAGCGGCGCCGGCAGGTCCTGGACCTTCCACGGCAGGCCCTGCGTGTTCAGCATGTCCATGAACGGATCGGGGTCGAGCTGTTCCATGTTGAACACCCCCGCGCCCTTCCATTGGCCGGTCAGCATCAGAGCCGCGCCAATCATCGCCGGCACGCCCGTGGTGTAGCTGACGGCCTGATTGTTGGTTTCGGCGTAGGCTTCTTCGTGATCGCAGATGTTGTTGATGTAGACGGTACGGGCCTTGCCATCCTTTTCGCCGGTGGCGATCGTGCCGATATTGGTCTTGCCCTTGGTGATCGGGCCCAGCGACGACGGCTCGGGCAGAAGGGCTTTCAGGAACTCGATCGGGATGATCTCGCGGCCCTGGAACATCATCGGCTCGATGCGGGTCATGCCGATGTTTTCCAGCACTTCCAGGTGCTTGAGATAGGAGTCGCCGAACGTCATCCAGAAACGGATGCGCTTGATCTCCGGATAGAACTTCACCAGCGATTCCAGCTCCTCATGATACATGAGGTACATGTTCTTCTGGCCGACCTGGTCGAAGTCGAACACCTGCTTGTGGCTCAGCGCCGGGCCTTCGACCCACTGGCCGTTTTCCCAATGCCGCGACGGCGCGGTCACTTCGCGCAGATTGATCTCGGGATTGAAATTGGTGGCGAACGGCAGGCCGGTGTCGCCGCCGTTGCAATCCAGGATATCGAGCGTGTCGATCCGGTCCAGCAGGTGCTTCTTGGTGTAGGTCGCGAACACCGAGGTCACGCCGGGATCGAAGCCGCTGCCCAGCAGGGCCATCAGGCCGGCCGCCTTGAAGCGGTCCTGATAGGCCCACTGCCAGCTGTATTCGAACTTGGCCTGGTCACGCGGCTCATAGTTGGCGGTGTCCAGATAGTTCACCCCAGCCGCCAGGCAGGCGTCCATGATGTTCAGATCCTGGTAGGGGAGCGCCAGATTGACCACCAGGGCAGGCTTTACCGCCTTGATCATCGCGGTCGTCGCGGCGACGTCATCGGCGTCCAGCGCCGCCGTGTCGATCGACACGCCCGTGCGCTGCTTCACCGACTCGGCGATGGCGTCGCACTTGCTCTTCGTGCGACTCGCCAGGGTGATGTGCGAGAACACGTCGGCGTTCATCGCCATCTTGTGGACGGCAACCGAGCCAACGCCACCTGCGCCGATAACCAGCACCCTACTCATCCGGGCTTCTCCTGACGTCTAAAAACCTGTGGCAGACACGGCGGCCTGCACGCGGGGTGGGGGTCTTATCACGGGGACGGCGGGTCCGCTAACCCACCGAGGTTGTGCAAAACCGAAAAGCGAGGCAGTCCGTGGAACAGTTCCCCGTCGCAGAGGCGGTAACGCATGAACCGTTCGATTGGAGGCGAAAGGTGAGCGCTGAGCAGAAGAAAATACCCGTAAAATTTTTACGACGGTGACTTTAGGCGTCCGCGATCTCTAACAACTCATCGTC
>JAHINZ010000221.1 GCA_018895795.1 Alphaproteobacteria bacterium | reverse complement strand
GGCCTGGCCCCCTGGCTGTCGGTGGCCCGCGACCCCGACGCCTACAGCCGCTTCGAGCGGGTGATCGTCGCCCACTGCGTGCGCGAGGTGCGGGAGCTGGCCTATCGCGACCTGTTCACCGCCGAGATCTTTGAAGACCCGCTGATCGGCGACGAGGCCCGGGCCCAGCTGACCTATTATCCGACCGTCACCCGCGAACCCTTCGAGCGCCAGGGCCGCTTCACCGACCTGATCCAGAGCGGCCAGCTGTTCCGCGACCTGGGGACCGCGGGCGAGCGGTTTGATCCCGAGCACGACCGCGCCATGCTGTGCGGCTCGATGGCCATGATCAAGGACACCGCCGCCCTGCTCGAGGCGCACGGCTTGAAGGAAGGCTCCAACGCCGAGCCGGGCGACTTCGTCATTGAACGCGCCTTCGTCGGCTAGGGCATGACCCAGCCCGCCCTCAAGAATCTCTCGGTCGACGACGCCCGCGCGCGAATGCTGGCCGACGCCCGGCGCCTGGACGTCGAGACCGTGACGCTGGAAGCGGCTCTGGGCCGGGTGCTGGCGACCGCCGTCGCGGCGACCCGCGACCAGCCGCCCTTCGCCGCCTCGGCCATGGACGGCTGGGCCATCCGCCGCGCCGACCTGACGCCCGGCGCCGCGTTCCGCGTCGCCGGCGAAAGCGCCGCCGGTCGCGCCTATGCCGGCGCCGTCGGTCCCGGAGAGGCGGTCCGCATCTTCACCGGCGCGCCGGTCCCGGCGGGCGCCGACCTGGTGGTCATTCAGGAAGAGGCCCAGCGCGACGGCGCCGGCGTGCGCTTCACCGCCGAGGCGGGGTCGGGCCCGAACATCCGGGCGGCGGGCGGCGATTTCAGAACCGGCGACGCGCTCCTGGCCGCCGGCGTGCGGCTTGATCCCTGGCGCCTGTCGCTGGCGGCGGCGGCGGGGCGCGCCACGCTGGAGGTCGCGCGCCGCCCTCGCGTCGCCCTGCTGGCCACCGGCGACGAGCTGGTTCAACCCGGCCAGGCGCCCGCGCCCGACCAGATCTTCGAGTCCGGCTCGATCGCCCTGGCCGCCCTGGTCGAGACCTGGGGCGGATCGGCCGTGCGCCTGACCGCCGCGGCCGACAACGCCGAGGCCATCGCCGCGGCGGTGGCCGGCGTCGAGGCCGACCTGATCGTCACCATCGGCGGGGCCTCGGTCGGCGACCATGATCTGGTCAAGCCGGCCCTGGCGCGCCTGGGCCTGTCGCTGCGCGTCGAGACCATCGCCGTGCGCCCCGGCAAGCCGACCTGGTTTGGCGACCTGGCCGATGGGCGGCGGGTTCTGGGCCTGCCCGGAAACCCGGCCTCGGCCCTGGTCTGCGCCGAGCTGTTCCTGCGCCCGCTGCTGGCGGCCCTGACCGGACGCGATCCCGCCCCGCCCCTGATCGCCGCCGCCCTGGTCGCCGCCCTGCCGGCCAACGGCCCCCGCGAACACTGGCTGCGCGCGGCGCTGTCGATCGATCCCGAGGGGCGAGCGATCGTCGCCGCATTCCCCGATCAGGATTCCTCGCTGGTGGGCGTGTTCTCCAGGGCCGATGCTCTGATCCGGCGCCCCGTGAACGCCGCCGCCGCCCTCGCCGATGACATCGTCGAGGTTCTGCCGCTCGCGCGGGGGTGAACCAGGGGACGGCGGCGAATTGACATGCTAAGCCCGATTAACTCCGGGTTTCGGCCGGGCGTTTAAGGCAGAGGTTGCATCCATGGGTCGTGCCGGAAAGATCGCAGCGCACACGCTGCTAGCCTTCCTGGCCTTCCTGGCCGGGCGCGTTCTGGCCGGCGTCACCTCGATCGACATGCAGGTCCTGCCCCAGGCGGCCCTGTTCGCTCTTTCCGCCCTGCTGGTCGAGCTGGCCCTGCAGGTCGAGCGCGTGCCCTGGCGGTTCGTGGCGGCCAGCGACATCCTGCGCCTCGCCCGTTCGGCCCTGGTCACCTGCCTGGTCTTCTCGGCGCTGCTCTGGCTGATCACCTCGCGTTTCGAGGGCGTCCGCGCCCTGATCGGCGCCTTCGTGATCCAGGTGTTCCTGCTGGCCAGCCTGCGGGTGGTGCGCCGCGCCCTGCACGAGCGGGTGCTGTTCGAATCCGTCCTGGGCCTGCGACCGGCCTCGACTCACCCAGCCCTGCCGCGACTGCTGATCGTCGGCGCCGCCGCCGAGGCCGAGGAATTCCTGCGCGCCCCGACCGGGCTGAGCGAACGCTACGCGCCCGTCGGCGTGGTCTCGCCCGTGGACAAGGAAACCGGCGACGAACTGCGCGGCGTCTGCGTTCTGGGCTCGATCAGCGCCTTCGACGCGGTTCTGGCTCAGCTGCGCGAAGGCGGCCTGGCCCCCGCGGCCATCCTGTTCCTGGCCGACAGTCCGATGAGCGCCTTCGGGGCCGAGCGCCTGGGTCGTCTGAAGAGCGAAGGCATGCGCCTGTTGCGCCGCCATGGCGTGGTCGAGATGGGCCATACCGCCACCGCCCTGCGCGAGATCAGCCTCGAAGAGCTCCTCAGCCGCCCGCCCGTACGCCTGGATCCGGAGCCGGTCCGCGCCCTGGTCGCCGGCCGCCGGGTGCTGGTCACCGGCGCGGGCGGCAGCATCGGCTCCGAACTCTGCCGCCAGATCGCCGCCAGCGGTTGCGCGCAATTGACGATGCTGGACGTCTCGGAAGCCAACCTCTTCCACATCGACCGCGAGATCGGCGAGACCTGGCCCACCCTGCCCCGTCGCGAAGTGCTTTGCGACGTCCGCGACGCCGCGCGGCTGGATCGGGTGTTCGCCGCCGAGCGCCCCGAGATCGTCTTCCACGCCGCCGCCCTCAAACATGTGACCATGGTCGAGAACCATCCCTGCGAAGGCGCCCGCACCAATGTGCTGGGCACCTGCAACGTGGCCATGGCCGCCAAGGCGTTCGGCGCGGCGCACATGGCGCTGATCTCGACCGACAAGGCCGTGGCTCCGACCAGCGTGATGGGCGCCACCAAGCGCGTCGCCGAGTCCCTGGCGCGCCAGTACGGCTCCAGCCACGAGACCCGGGTCAGCATCGTGCGCTTCGGCAATGTGCTGGGCTCGGCCGGTTCGGTGGTGCCGCTGTTCCAGCACCAGATCGCCCGCGGCGGCCCGATCACCCTGACCGACGCCGAGGTCGAGCGGTTCTTCATGACCATTCCCGAGGCCGTGCAACTGGTGCTGCGCGCCGTCGCCCTGTCGACCACCTCGCCCGAGCCGCCGGCCGGGGTCCTGACCCTGGAAATGGGCGAGCCGGTCAAGATCATCGATCTGGCGCGGCGGATGATCGAACTTCAGGGCCTGGTCCCCGACCGCGACATCGAGATCCGCATCACCGGCCTGCGGCCCGGCGAAAAGCTGACCGAGGTGCTGGTCGACTGCAACGAGGTCGCTCGCCCCAAGGCCCCGGGCGTCATCGAGGCGGCCCCCATGACCCCCTGCCCCATGATCGAGGCAGAGCAGCTGTCCGCCCTGGAAACCGCGGCCATAGCAGGCGACGAATTCGGCGTCCGCGCCCAGCTGTTCGCCATGGTCGACCGCATTCGCGGGACCGAACCGGCCGTCGCGGCCAAGAAGGCCCGCAGCCGGGCCTAGGGGTAGGTCGCAACCGACACCCTAGGGCCCTGCTGACAGCGGACTCTCCGAAGGGCGGTTCGGGGTGGATGGCGGACAGATCCTCCCCCTCTGGGGGAGGTGGCCCGGAGGGCCGGAGGG
>JAHINZ010000220.1 GCA_018895795.1 Alphaproteobacteria bacterium | reverse complement strand
GCTTGGTGGCGCGGCGGTGCGGCTGAGCGCTTTGGCGCGACGATGATCCTCGTCGGAAATCTGTTTGTTGTGGCGATTCATTTTCTGGTGCCGGTGCCGGCTGAACTCCTGGCCTTGGCTCTGTTGATGACAGATGCGGCTCTTGCGGTAGGCTTTCTGATCGCGGCCATGCGCTATCTGAGCCCTTGGCTTGGTTTGGCGATGATTCTGCAAGCGATCCAGTTCAGCCTGCACGCCTATTATCTGATCGGCGAAAAGCCGCATGATTACCTGTATCGCGCCATCAACAACGTCAACACCTTCGCTATCCTGCTGATCATCCTGGCCGCGACGATCCTGTCAGCGCTTCGTCGTCGGAGCCCCAAGGTAAAATAGTGCCGAGTTGTGGGGGATACCCGGCCCCTGCGACAAAACTCTCCTTGCCTTTCGGTCTGAAACGGCGTTTGTCGCCGGCGGGCCACGCCCCCCCAACGGGGCGCTGTCCATCTGTAAGGATGGGAGACATCGCTATGACCACCCTCGCCAAGCCGGCGCAACGCCCGGCTCGTCCCGAGTTCTCTTCCGGCCCCTGCGCCAAGCGCCCTGGCTGGACCCCCGAAAATCTCAGAAATGCCGTGCTGGGCCGGTCGCATCGCTCCAAGCTGGGCAAGGCGCGCCTGAAGGCCGCCATCGACCAGACCCGCGACGTGCTGGAAGTTCCCGCCGACTTCCTGATCGGCATCGTCCCCGGTTCCGACACCGGCGCCGTCGAGATGGCCATGTGGTCGATGCTGGGCGCCCGCCCGGTGCAACTGATGGCCTTCGAGTCGTTCGGCAAGGACTGGGTCACCGACGTGACCAAGCAACTCAAGCTGCCCAATGTCGAGGTGCTCGACGCCCCCTACGGCCAGCTGCCCGACACGTCCAAGGTCGATCCGGCCAAGGACCTGGTCTTCACCTGGAACGGCACCACCTCGGGCGTCCGCGTCCCGAACGCCGATTTCATCTCGGCCGACCGTGAAGGCATCACGATCTGCGACGCCACCAGCGCCGCCTTCGCCCAGGACCTGGACTGGACCAAGCTGGATGTCGTGACCTTCTCCTGGCAGAAGGCCCTGGGCGGCGAAGGCGCGCATGGGATCCTGATCCTGTCGCCGCGCGCCGTGGCCCGTCTGGAAAGCTACACGCCGGCCTGGCCGATGCCCAAGCTGTTCCGGATGACCAAGGCCAACAAGGCCGGTGGCAACGCGGTCAGCCTCGACATCTTCGAAGGCGCGACGATCAACACGCCTTCCATGCTCTGCGTGGAAGATGCGCTCGACGCCCTGAAGTGGGCCGCTTCGATCGGCGGCTTGCACGGCATGCAGGCCCGCGCTGACCAGAACCTGGCCGTGCTGGCCGACTGGGTGGCCAAGACCCCGTGGGTCGACTTCCTGGCCGCCACGCCGGACATCCGCTCCAATACCTCGGTGTGCCTGAAGGTCGTCGATCCCGCGATCGCCGCCCTGCCGGACGACGCCCAGGCCGACTTCGCCAAGAAGCTGGCCGGCCTGCTCGAGAAAGAGGGCGCCGCCCTCGATATCGGCGGCTATCGCGACGCCCCGGCCGGCCTGCGCATCTGGTGCGGCGCCACGGTCGAGGCTTCGGATCTCGAGGCCCTGACCCCCTGGCTGGACTGGGCGTTCGCCACGGTCTCCGCCGAGCTGGTCGCCGCTTAACGCACTGCTAGCCCCCTCAGTCGCTCGGCGGCGGCTCCCCCAGAGGGGGAGCCTCTCCGCTCGGTGATCCTCCCCCTTTGGGGGAGGTGGCCCGGAGGGCCGGAGGGGGACTTTCCCCACATAATTCCTCTCAAGGATCACCTCACCATGGCTCCCCGCGTCCTGATCGCTGACAAGCTCAGCCCCGCCGCCGTCGACATCTTTAAGAACCGCGGCGTCGATTTCGACATCAAGGTCGGTCTGTCCAAGGACGAACTGATCGCTGTCATCGGTGACTATGACGGCATCGCCATCCGCTCGGGCGCCAAGCTCGACAAGGACGTGATCGCCGCCGCCCACAAGCTGCAGGTCATCGCCCGGGCCGGCATCGGCGTCGACAATGTCGACATTCCCGCCGCCACCGCCAAGGGCGTGGTGGTGATGAACACCCCGTTCGGCAACTCGATCACCACGGCCGAGCACGCCATCGCCATGATGTTCGCCCTGGCCCGCCAACTGCCCGCCGCCGACGCCAGCACCCAGGCCGGCAAGTGGGAAAAGAACCGCTTCATGGGCGTGGAGCTGTACGCCAAGACCCTGGGTCTGATCGGGGCCGGCAATATCGGCGGCATCGTCGCCGACCGCGCCCTGGGCCTGAAGATGAAGGTCGTCGCTTACGACCCGTTCCTGAGCCCCGAGCGCGCCATCGAGATGGGCGTCGAGAAGGTCGAGCTGGACGATCTGCTGGCCCGCGCCGACGTCATCACCCTGCACACCCCGCTGACCGACAAGACCCGCAACATCCTGTCGGCCGAGGCCCTGGCCAAGACCAAGAAGGGCGTGCTGATCGTCAACTGCGCCCGCGGCGGTCTGGTCGATGAGGTCGCCCTGCGCGCCCTGCTCGACAGCGGCCATGTCGGCGGCGCGGGCTTTGACGTGTTCATCACCGAGCCGGCCAAGGAAAACCCGCTGTTCGGGTCGGACCGCGTCGTGGCCACGCCGCACCTGGGCGCCAGCACCAATGAAGCGCAGGAAAACGTCGCCCTGCAGGTCGCCGAGCAGATGAGCGACTATCTGCTGACCGGCGCCGTGACCAATGCGCTCAACAGCCCGTCGATCACCGCCGAGGAAGCCCCCAAGCTGAAGCCGTTCGTGGCCCTGGCCGAGAAGATCGGCGCCCTGGCCGGCCAGATGGTCGACTTCGGGATCAAGGCCATCGACATCGCCTATGAGGGCGAGGTCTCCAAGCTGAACGTCAAGCCGATGACCTCGGCCGCCCTGGCCGGGATCCTCAAGCCGATGCTGGCCGAGATCAACATGGTTTCGGCCCCGGCCGTGGCCAAGGATCGCGGCATCACCGTCTCGGAAAGCCGCCAGGAGGTCAGCCCCACCTATGACAGCCTGATGCGCATCACCATCACCACCGAAAAGGGCAAGCGCGCCTTCGCCGGCACGGTGATCGCCGGCGCGCCGCGTATGGTCGAGGTCAAGGGCATGGAGCTGGACGCGGGCTTCTCGCCGGCCATGCTGTACATCAACAACCTCGACAAGCCGGGCTTCATCGGCGCGCTGGGCATGCTGCTGGGCGAAGCGGGCGTCAATATCGCCACCTTCAACCTGGGTCGTCTGTCGGCTGACGAAGACGCCATCGCCCTGGTCGGCGTCGATCAGGCCCCGACGCCCGAGCTGCTGGCCAAGATCCAGGCCCTGCCGCACGTCAAGGAAGCCCGCGCCCTGACCTTCTAGGGTCTGGGTGTCCGAAACTTGAAACCCTTCTCCCGTAAGGGAGAGGGGTCTTCATCCAGGGGCCGCAATGTCGTTGTTGCATCATCGTAAAATCAATCGTCTGGCCCTTGTGACCTTCGTCGCGGCGGCGGCTTTCGCTTTGTGGCGGGCCCTGCTGCCGGCGGACGGCGGTTTCAGCTTCATCCCCTGGGACAAGGCCAAGCATTTCATCGTCTTCTATGTGCTGACCGCCTTGGCGGTCACCGCCTTGCCCGCCAGCCGCTTGTGGCGAATTGGCGGGGTACTGGTGGCCTTCGGCGCCGCGATCGAGATCCTGCAGGGCTTTGTCGGGCGAGACGCCTCATGGCTCGATCTGCTGGCCGACACCTGCGGCGTCTGCGCGATGCTTGGCCCGATCGTTCTGCGGACCTGGACCCGGCGGGCGGCCGTGGCCTAGGTCTTCTCGATCTCTCCTCTGGCGCGCGGGCGCACAGTTTTGCTGCTTCACGCGGCAACCCGCTGAAGGGATGGGAAGGGCTGCGGAGCGTCCGGACGACGTCCGGATGAGTGAGACAAAATACCGTTTCGACGAAGCCGTTCGCTCCGCGCGATCGTTATCCGTCAGCGTCCCGTCAGGTGGCCCTGTTGAGGCCTTACCGGGAGCCAAGCCGCTCCGTTTCCAGAACCGCTCGGCGGCGAGGCGGGCGAGCCAAGTGAATGACTTAAAAACACACCCGTTTGATCCCCCTCCACGCCGATGGCGGGCGGGTCCTGCAACGCCAGGATCCCCGGACCGGTCGAGTATCCCCCTCGACCCCCGTCCCGCTCGATCGCCCCCCGCCGCCGCTTCGGTCGCTGGCCTTGCGCCCTTCCCGTGCGACGAGGTGGGACCATTATGCGGGCGGTTTGAGCGCATCTGATTGGCGCGCTCGATTATTTTACAAGCTGCTGATTAGGTTAGACTTTTCTCTGAAAAGAACGGGGATTGAGCGCGACCTATCCCCGTCTCTACCGTCATTCCCCCCCCCGGGACCGGCCTTGCCGGCCCCGGGGGGGGGGATGACGATTTAAAGGCTGAGCGTGAACCAAAAGGCCCGCTGCGGCGGCCGGCGGATAGCGGACATTGCGAACGGCGGTCGTCGGTGGTGGGAGGACGTTCTGGTTGATCCTCCCCCTCTGGGGGAGGTGGCCCAGAGGGCCG
>JAHINZ010000219.1 GCA_018895795.1 Alphaproteobacteria bacterium | reverse complement strand
GACAGGGTGTGGGCGTCGGTGTGGCGGGCATAGCGGGCCATGTTGTCGAGCATGTCGTCATCGCGCCCGGCATAGACCACGCCCTTGATGTCGGTCAGCGTGACGTTCTCGACCGGCAGGCCCATCGAGACCAACAGATCAACGCAGGCCAGGGCCGCCGCGCCGGCCCCCGAAGTGACCAGCTTGACGTCCTTGAGGGCCTTGCCCTGCACGACCAGGGCGTTGCGGACGGCGGCGGCGCAGACGATGGCCGTGCCATGTTGGTCGTCGTGGAAGACCGGGATCTTCATCCGCGCGCGCAGCTTGCGCTCGATGATGAAGCATTCGGGAGCCTTGATGTCCTCCAGATTGATGCCGCCGAACGTGGGCTCCAGGGCGGCGACCACCTCAATGAACTTGTCAGGGTCCTCGGCGTCGACCTCGATGTCGAACACGTCGATGCCGGCGAACTTCTTGAACAGGACCGCCTTGCCCTCCATCACCGGCTTTGAGGCCAGCGGGCCGATATTGCCCAGGCCCAGCACGGCGGTGCCGTTGGAGATCACCGCCACCAGATTGCCGCGCGCGGTGTAGTCGCGGGCCTTGTCGGGATCGGCGGCGATGGCTTCACAGGGCGCGGCGACGCCGGGCGAATAGGCCAAGCCCAGGTCGCGCTGGGTGGCCATGCGCTTGGTGGCTTCGATCGCCAGTTTTCCTGGCCGCGGCAGACGATGATAGTCCAGAGCGGCTTTGCGGAAATCCTCGTCCATCGATCGTTCCTCTTGGCGTCAGCGCGGCGTCTCGGCGCGATCCGTCATGTTCGCGGATCGTCGGGGTCTAGCTAACGGGGATGGGCCGGCATTGCCAACCCTATGCGCCCGATAGGGATATTTCTTATGGTAGCGGTCTCATTCGCTTGATGCGATCCGGGCTCCGATAAGTAATAAATCTATTATATACTGCCTGGCGGACAGGCGCCGATCGCCATGTTTGGCGGCGGGTGGCCTTGGCGCGGGCCCTTGCGGCGCAGGGCGCTGGACAGGGCGCGCGGGCGAGCCGAGCATCGGCGGGCTGAGTTTTGAAGGACGACACATGAGCGGACTGACGACCCATATCCTCGACCAGGCGGCCGGGCGGCCCGCGGCGGGGGTCTTGGTGCGCGTGTCGCGGCGAGCGGGCGAGGCGGTCTTGCCGGTGGCGGACTTCCGCACGGATGACGACGGCCGCGCGCGGCTGATCGCCGGCGAGGCCCTCATGGTCGGCCACTATCGTCTGGCGTTCTCGATCGGGGCCTATTTCGCGGCGACGGGCGCGGCGGTGACCGATCCGCCGTTCCTCGATGTGGTGGTCATTGATTTCGCGGTGTCCAACGTCGAGCAGCACTGGCACGTGCCGTTGCTGGTCTCGCCGTACGGCTATTCGACCTATCGGGGCAGCTGATGGGCGAGACGATCCGCTTCCTGCTGGACGGTCAGGTGCAAGAGGTGCGGGACGTCGATCCCACCCGCACCGTGTTGCAGCACCTGCGCGGCGACCTGCGGCGCACCGGAACCAAGGAAGGCTGCGCCGAGGGCGACTGCGGCTCGTGCACGGTGCTGGTCGGCGAGCCCGAAGGGCAGGGCGTCGCCTGGCGGGCGGTCAACAGCTGTATCCAGTTCCTGCCGATGCTGCACGGCAAGGCGCTGATGACGGTCGAGAGCCTGGCGCGCGAAGACGCCCTGCATCCAGTCCAGCAGGCCATGGTCGACAAGCACGGCTCGCAATGCGGCTTCTGCACGCCGGGCATCGTGATGTCGCTGTACGCCAAGGCCGTGGCGGCCAAGGGAACCGATGCGCCGCCGGCCGAGGTGCTGGCGGGCAATCTGTGCCGTTGCACCGGCTATGGCCCGATCCTCGAGGTCGCCAGGGCTGTCCAGGCCGAGGCCGCGCCCGATCTGGCGGCCGATCTGGCGGGGCTGGGCGACGGCGCGATGCTGGATCTGACCTATGACGACCCGGTTTGCGGCGTCACCCGCCGCTGGCTGGCGCCGCGCTCGCTCGACCAGCTGGCCCAGGCGGTGCAGGCCCATCCGGACGCAACGATCGTGGCCGGGGCCACCGATGTCGGCCTTTGGGTCACCAAGCTGCGCAAGCCGCTGAAGGCCCTGATCGACATCGGCCAGATCGCCGAGCTGAAGCGGATCGAGACCCTCGACGGGGCCGTGCGGATCGGTGCGGGCGTCCGCTATGTCGACGCCATGGAGACCCTGAGCGGACTCTATCCGGAGCTGGGCGCGATGATGCGGCGGCTGGGTTCGACCCAGGTGCGCAACAGCGGCACGATCGGCGGCAATATCGCCAACGGCTCGCCGATCGGCGACATGCCGCCGGCCCTGATCGCGGCCGGCGCGACCCTGGTGCTGAACCGGGGCGGCGCGCGGCGGCAGTTGCCGCTGGAGGCCTTCTTTGTGGAGTACGGTCAACAGGATCGCCGGCCGGGCGAGCTCGTGGAGGCGGTGATCGTCCCGACGCCTCAGGCGGGCCTGATCTTCAAGGTCTTCAAGCTGTCCAAGCGCTTCGATCAGGACATCTCGGCCGTCTGCGCCGCCTTCGCCCTGACGCTGGAGGACGGCGTCGTGGCCTCGGCGCGGATCGCGTTCGGCGGCATGGCCGGCACGCCCAAACGGGCCACCGCCTGCGAGACGGCCCTGGTCGGCCAGGCCTGGACCGACGCCACGGTCGAGGCGGCGATGGCCGCCCTGGACACCGACTTCACACCCCTCAGCGACATGCGCGCCTCCGCGGCCTATCGGTCGCTGGCCGCCCGCAACATGCTGCGCAAGGCGTTCATCGAGACCACCCAGCCGGGCGTCGACGCCCGCGTCGAACCGGAGAGCGCCCATGGCTGACTCCGCCGCCGCCCCGATCATCACCGCCCCGATCGTCACTGGCGCGTTCGAGGGGCCCAACGCCGCGCCGCGCCACGACAGCGCCGCCCGCCATGTCGCGGGTTCGGCCGTCTATATCGACGACATGCCCGAGCCGGCCGGCATGCTGCACGTGCATTTCGGGCTCAGCGCCAAGGCCCACGCCAGGATCATGACGATGGACCTGTCGGCGGTCCGCGCCGCGCCTGGCGTCGTGCTGGTCCTGACCGCCCAGGACATCCCGGGCGAGAACGACGTCAGCCCGGTGATCCACGACGACAAGCTGTTCGCCACCGACACCGTGACCTATGTCGGCCAGAGCCTGTTCGCGGTGGCCGCCACCTCGATGGCCGCCGCCCGCGCCGCCGCGGCCAAGGCCGTGGTGACCTATCAGGCCCTGCCGGCCGCGCTCGACATCGCCGGGGCCCGAGCGCTGGACCTGAAGATCGAGGCCAGCCAGCGCATGGCGCGGGGCGACGCGGCCGCCGCCCTGGCCGCTTCGCCCCGCCGCTTGCAAGGCCGGTTCGCCATCGGCGGCCAGGACCACTTCTATCTGGAAGGCCAGGTGGCCCTGGCCACCCCGCGCGAGGACGGCGACGTCCATGTCTGGTCGTCCACCCAGCATCCCACCGAGGTGCAGCACCTGATCGCCCGGGTGCTGGGCCGTCCCGATCACGCCGTCACGGTCGAGGTGCGCCGGATGGGCGGGGCGTTCGGCGGCAAGGAAACCCAGGCCTCGCTGTTCGCCGCCGCCGCCGCCCTGGTGGCGGTCAAGACCGGCCGCGCCGCCAAGTGCCGACCCGATCGCGACGAAGACATGATCATGACCGGCAAGCGGCATGACTTTGAGGTCGCCTACGACGTCGGCTTCGACGATGACGGCGTGCTGACCGGCGTGGCGCTGGACCTGGCCTCGCGCTGCGGGGCCACCACCGACCTGTCGCCGGCCATCAATGACCGGGCCATGTTCCACGTCGACAACTGCTATTTCCTGCCGGCGGTCGAGATCCTGTCCCACCGTTTCCGCACCCACACGGTCTCGAACACGGCCTTCCGGGGCTTCGGCGGACCGCAGGGCATGATCGCTATCGAGCGGGTGCTCGACGCCGTGGCCCAGGCCACGGGGCTGGATCCGTTGACGGTGCGCCAGCGCAATCTGTACGGCGACGCCGGGCGCGACCTGACGCCCTATCACCAGACCGTCGAGGACAATGTCGCGCCTCAGCTGCTGGCCGAGCTGGCCGCGTCTTGCGACTACGAGGCTCGCCAAGCCCAGATCGACGCCTTCAACGCCAAGAGCCCGATCCTGAAAAAGGGTCTGGCCCTGACGCCGGTGAAGTTCGGCATCTCGTTCACCACCACCCACCTGAACCAGGCCGGCGCCCTGATCCATGTCTATGCCGACGGCTCGATCCTGCTCAACCATGGCGGGACCGAGATGGGGCAGGGGCTGTTCACCAAGGTCGCCCAGATCGTCGCCCAGGCCTTCCAGGTCGATATCGCGCGGGTCAAGTCGACCGCCACGGTCACCGACAAGGT
>JAHINZ010000218.1 GCA_018895795.1 Alphaproteobacteria bacterium | reverse complement strand
GGCGTGGGTGGGGCCATCGGCGCCGACCAGACCGGCGCGGTCCATGGCGAAGCGCACCGGCAGACGCTGGATGGCGACGTCGTGCACCACCTGGTCATAGCCGCGCTGCAGGAAGGTCGAATAGATCGCCGCGAACGGCTTCATGCCATCGGCGGCCAGACCGGCGGCGAAGGTCACCGCGTGCTGTTCGGCGATGCCGACGTCGAAGGTCCGATCGGGGAAGGCCTTGCCGAACAGGTCCAGGCCGGTGCCCGAGGGCATGGCGGCGGTGATGGCGACGATCTTGGGGTCGCGCTCCGCCTGCTTGACCAGCTCTTGGGCGAATACCTTGGTGTAGCTGGGCGGACCGGCCGCCGCCTTGTGCTGCTGGCCGGTGACGACGTCGAACTTGACCACGGCGTGCAGCTTGTCGTCGGCGCCCTCGGCGGGGGCGTAGCCCTTGCCCTTCTGGGTGACGACATGGACCAGGACCGGCTTGTCCTCGAACTCGCGGACGTTCTTGAGCACGCTGACCAGGGCGTCCATGTCGTGGCCGTCGATCGGGCCGACATAGTGGAAGCCCAGTTCTTCGAAGAAGGTGCCGCCGGTGACCATGCCGCGGGCGTATTCCTCGGCCTTGCGGGCCACTTCGCGCATCGGGGTCGGCAGCTTCTCGACCACCGTCTTGCCCAGCTTGCGGACCTTGCGATAGGCGCCGCCCGAGACCAGGTTGGCCAGATAGGCGCTCATGCCGCCGACCGGCGGGGCGATCGACATGTCGTTGTCGTTGAGGATGACGGTCAGTTGCTTTGTGGTGTCGGCCGCCGCGTTCATCGCCTCATAGGCCATGCCGGCGCTCATCGAGCCGTCACCGATCACGGCCACGACCTTGTTGGTCTCGCCCTTCTGGTCACGCGCGGCGCAGAAGCCCAGCGCCGCCGAGATCGAGGTCGCCGCGTGGGCCGCGCCGAACGGGTCATATTCGCTCTCAGCCCGCTTGGTGAAGCCCGACAGCCCCCCGCCCTGGCGCAGCGTCTTGATACGGTCGCGCCGGCCGGTGAGAATCTTGTGCGGATAGGCTTGGTGGCCGACGTCCCAGATCAGGATGTCCTTGGGCGTCTCGAACACATGGTGCAGGGCGACCGTCAGCTCGACCACGCCCAATCCGGCGCCGAGATGCCCGCCGGTGACCGAGACCGCGTCGATGGTCGCGGCGCGGACTTCGGCCGCGAGTTGCTTGAGTTCGGCAACGGAAAGGCCACGCGTATCAGCGGGCGAAGCGATCTTGTCGAGGAGTGGAGTCACGATGGTCATGTCCGAAGAAAGCGCGGTCAGTTGCGCCGGTCCAGCACGAAATCAACGCTGCGACGCAGATGGTCGGCGCGTTCGCCGAAAATATCGAGGTGAGACTTGGTCTGAGCGGACAGCAAACTGGCCCGCTCCTTGGCGGCGTCCAGGCCCAAAAGCGTGACGTAGTTGGCTTTTCCCTTGGCCGCGTCCTTGCCGCCGGCCGCCTTGCCCAGCACCGCCTCGTCACCCTCGGCGTCCAGAATGTCGTCGACGATCTGATAGGCCAGCCCCAGATCCTGAGCGAATCCCATCAGGGCGGCGCGCTCGGAATCTTTTGCCCGGGCGATGATCAACGGAATCTCGAAGGCGAAGGCGATCAGGGCGCCGGTCTTCAGGCGCTGCATGCGGGCCACGGCCCCCAGGTCGTCGCGGACGCCCAGCAGGTCGATCATCTGACCGCCGGCCATGCCCTTGGCCCCCGAAGCGATGGCCAGCTTGCGCACCAACTCGGCGCGGATATGGCCGTCATCGTGAGTGTCGGGATGGGCCATGATCTCGAAGGCGGCGGTTTGCAGGGCGTCGCCGGCCAGGATGGCGGTGGCCTCGTCATACTGGATGTGCACGGTCGGGCGACCGCGACGCATGTCGTCATCGTCCATGGCCGGCAGGTCGTCATGCACCAGGCTGTAGGCGTGGACGCACTCCAGGGCGCAGGCGGCGCGCAGCACCGGACGTTCCGGCAGGTCGAACATCTTGCCCGTCTCGAGCGCGAAGAACGGCCGCAGCCGCTTGCCGGGGCCCAGGGCCGCGTAGCGCATGGCCTCGGTCAGCCGGCTTTCCGGCCCCTCGGCGCGGGGCAGCAGCTCGTCGAGCGCCACCGTGACGATATCCGCCGCCTGAACAATGCGCCGTTCCAGATCGATCAAAACAGTTTCCCCCCGTCCGGCGCCGGGCGATCCACGCCCAGCAGCACCACCTCGCCGTCAGCGTCGGGAAAGCCCAGGCACAGGACCTCGGACATCACCGGACCGATCTGACGCGGCGGAAAATTGACCACCGCCGCCACCTGACGCCCGACCAGTTCATCGAGGGCATAGTGCTTGGTTACCTGGGCCGAGGATCGCTTGACGCCGATCAGCGGTCCAAAATCGATGGTCAGCTTGTAGGCCGGCTTGCGCGCTTCCGGAAACGGTTCGGCCTTGGTGACGGTCCCGAGGCGGATGTCGACCTTTTCGAAATCGTCAAAGGTGATCGGCGCTGAACCCATCAGGAAAAGTCCGCCGGCTCGGCGCTGACCCCGCCGCCCTGGCCCAGCACGATCTTCTCGACCTTCAGGCGGGCGGCCTCGAGCTTCTTCTCGCAATGGGCCTTGAGGGCCGCGCCGCGCTCATAGATGTCGATCGACCGTTCCAGCGGCGCCTGACCCGATTCCAGCTCGGACACGATCTTCTCAAGCTCGGCCAGGGCCTGCTCGAAGCTCAGTCCGGCGAGATCTCCATTCGGGGCTTTCGCGGCGTCGGTCATTTCAACTCCAAGGGGAACAGTCCCCACCCTAGTGGGGTGGGCAGTGAGGGGCAACGGCGGAGAACGGGGGGAACGGAAGGAAAGTCCGATGGGCGGGGGAGGAAACATCGCCAAGAGGTCTAGGGCCGGGCGAAGCGCTTGACGCTCCAATAGCCGTGACCTTCGTCGACCAGCTTGCGCAGGCCCTTTCGGGTCAGCGATCGGGCGATCATCCAATTGAAGAACCCGTGCGCCACGACCAGCACGTCCTGCCCGTTGACGGACAGATCGATCAGCAGATCGGCGGCCTGATCGGCGCGCAGTTCAGCTTCGGCGCGGCTCTCCTGCCCCGCATGGTTGTCGAAGAACCACCACCAGAATCGGGCGAAGAATCCCAGGTGGCTGGGCTTCATCCGGATCCAGGCCGGCCAGGGCGGCGGCGGCAACGGGGCCTCGATGAACAGCGGATCGGTGGCGAAGGCGCGGGCGCCGCATAGCGCCTGGGCGGTCTCGATCGACCGGCGGCGGGTCGAGGCGATGACCACGCCGGCCTCCCGGGCGGTCGCCACCAGCGACTCCGGCGGCGTCTGGCCGGGCTTCAGCCCGCCGACCTCATAGCGCGCCCACCATTCGCCGTAGGCCGCGCTGTTGAAGCGGATCTTGCGCGACAAGGCCGGCTCGCCATGACGCGCCAGGGAGATGAGGCCCGCTTGCTCGGGCTTGTCCCGCGCCAGGACCTGGTCGGCGTGAATTGCGTCGGCCATGTTCCCGAGGGACCGACGGTCTGACCGTGCGATCCCTTCATCCCTCCTGCAGAGCGCTGACATGCGCGGCGGCTGAGCGCCCCAGCGCCATTAGGTCGTAGCCGCCCTCGAGCGAGGAAACAATACGGCCCCGCGACCTGGCGTTGGCGACCGAGACGATCGCCCGCGTCGCCCAGGCGAAATCCTCGGCCTCGAGGTTCTG
>JAHINZ010000217.1 GCA_018895795.1 Alphaproteobacteria bacterium | reverse complement strand
GAGTACGGGAACGTCGGCGACCTCGTCGACTTCCATGAAGGTTGACGGCCCCTGCTCGGCCAACAGCTGCGTGCGGTCGCCGGTCGTGATCCAGGCTTGGGTGGCTCGCCGACCGGCCTGGGGCAGGCCAGCGCAGCCGGCGAATGTCAGGGCGATGACCGCGAGGCTTAGGGCGATGGCTGAACGACGCATCAGGGCTTCCTCGACCAGGCTTTCAGCTGGGCGGCGCCGGTGAGCACGGGGTCACCCGCGGCCCGCCCGACATACAGCGGATAGGATCCCGCCGCGATCGTCCAGCCGGGTTGAGCGACGTCGTAATCGGCCAGGATGCGCGGCTCGACGCTCAGGGTCACGCGTTGGGTCTCGCCGGGCGCCAGGTCCACCTTCCGGAAGCCGGCCAGACGCAGCATCGGACGGCGAGCGCCGGCGGTGACGTAGAGCTGCGGCGTGTCGGCGCCGGCGACCTTGCCGGTATTGGTCACGTCGAAGCTCACCTTCAGTCCCTTGCCATCCTCGACCTTGAGGTTGGCGTAGTCGAAGCGCGTGTAGGACAGCCCGTAGCCGAACGGATAGAGCGGCTGCATGCGCTGCTGGGCGAACCAGCGATAGCCCACGGCCGCGCCCTCGACGTAGCTGACCGGAAAGCCCTTGATGGGGTCTGCGGTCTGACCGGCGCGGCGGGCGTCATCGATGGCGACCTGTTGGGCAAAGCCCGGCGCGCTGTCGCGCGGCGCCTGTTCGGCGGTCTTGGGGAAGGTCATCGCCAGACGCCCTGACGGGTTCACCTCGCCAAACAGCAGCCGCGCTATGGCTTGGCCTCCACGCTGACCCGGATACCAGGCCTGCAGCACCGCCCCGACCCGATCGATCCACGGCATCAGCACCGGCCCACCGGTCTCCAGCACGACAACAGTGCTCTTGTTAGCGGCGGCGACCGCCGCGATCAGGGCGTCCTGGTTCTCCGGCAGGACGGTGGAGGGCGCATCCTGGGCCTCGGTCTGCCAGTGCCAGGCAAAGACGATCGCGACGTCGGCGTCCTTGGCCGCCGCGGCGGCGGCGACCGGATCCCTACCGTCGACATAGGTAACCTGGGCGTTCGGGGCGGCGGCGCGGATCGCGTCCAGCGGCGAGGAGGCGTGCCAGGTAACCCGCACGAACGAGGCGGCCTCGCCGCCGTTCAAGGGAATTTCGACCGGAACGCCGCCGACCGAACGCACCTGGGACGAGCCGCCGCCCGACAAAACGCCGACGTCGGCATGGGCGCCGATCAGCACGATCTTCCGAGCCGTCCTGACCAGCGGAAGCAGATCACGGTCGTTTTTCAGCAGCACCGAGCCGCGCTCGGCCACCGCCTGGGCGACCACCGCATGGGCGGCGTAGTCGATGGGCTGGACGCTTGTCGAGATCGGGTCGTCCATCAGGCCGGAGGTGATCACGCCGTGCAGGATGCGGCGGACCATGTCATCGACGCGGGCCTGACCGACCTCGCCCTTGGCGACGGCTGCCTTCAGGTCGTCGCCGAAGAAAATCTGGGTGTCCAGTTCCTGGCCCGACTGCTGGTCGAGGCCAGCCAAGGCGGCCTTGACGGTGCTGTGCACCGCACCCCAGTCCGACATCACCCAGCCAGGATAGTTCCAGTCGCGCTTGAGCACAGTGTTGAGCAGGTGATCGTTCTGGCAGGCCCAGTCGCCATTGACCTTGTTGTAGGCGCACATCACCGAGCCAGGCTGGCCACGCTCGATAGCCAGCTGGAAGGCCAGAAGGTCGCTCTCGCGCAGCTCGGCCTCGCCGATCCGGGCGTCCATCACATGCCGACCCGTCTCCTGGGCGTTCAGGGCGAAGTGCTTGATCGTCGAGACGATATGGTTGCCCTGCACGCCGCGAATCGACTCGCCCGCCAGTTCCCCAGCCAGCAGCGGATCTTCGCCCAGATATTCGAAGTTGCGGCCCGCCCACGGATCGCGGGTCAGGTTCACGCCCCCTGACAACAACACATTGAAGGTCTTGGCCCGCGCTTCCGCACCGATCATCGCGCCCGATGCGTAGGCCAGGTCCGGCTCGAACGTGGAGGCCAGGGCCAGGCCCGACGGCAGGGCCGTGGCGACGTCGCCCTTGCGTTGTTCGACCTGATTGGCCACCCCGAGGCTGGCGTCGCTCTCCCGCAAGGTCGGGATCTTCAGGCGCGGCACGCCGGGCACATAGCCCGCGGACGGGATCATGTCGGCCGGGACGGCCTTGGTCATCGGCGGGAAGAGTCCGTGCAGATATCCGATTTTTTCATCCAGGGTCATCTGCTTGACCAGCGCGTCGGCCCGCGCCCAGGCCGCGTCCCCCGCGCGCGGGGCCAGCGGCGCGCTGTCCTGTGTCGGCATGACTTGAGCCACGGCCTCGGCGGCCGGCGTCAGGGCGAGCAGCGCGACGGCGGCTGTGGTCCGGCACAGGATCCGCAGGGCGGATACGGGCTGGGCGGCGGTCATCATGGCGTTACTCCGTGGACGCAATCTAGAGGGAAGGCACTGGCGAACGGACCGGCGTCGGGGCTTGGCAGGCGCGCGCGACAAACTCGGCGTGCGTGGGCATGACGTTCACGCACTTGCCGATGACGGTCTCGATATTGGCCAGGAAGAGCGCGATCTCTTCGTCGGACTGAACGCCGACCAGCGGATCGTGACCGCGCGGAATGATCCCCTGGCCCAGAAAGACCTGGATCCAGCTCTCCTCGGTGAAGAGCTCGTCGTCTTCGCGGAACACCCGACCGTTGGCGGCGAAGAGGTCCATCTTCCGCCGCAGCGTCGCGGGGACCTCCATGTCGCGGCAGTAGCGCCAGAAGGGCGTGTCGTCGCGCTCTGTGGCCTTGTAGTGCAGGATGATGAAGTCGCGGATGCGCTCATATTCAAAGTCGCTCTGACGATTGAACTCGTCGATGCCGGCCGGGTCGAAACCGGCGTCGGGCAGAAGACGGACCATCCGGATCACGGCCGACTGGATCAGGTGCAGGCTGGTGGACTCCAGGGGCTCCAGAAAGCCGCTGGCCAGGCCGATGGCGACGCAGTTCTTGTTCCAGATCTTCCGGCGCTTGCCCGTGGTGAAGCGGATGCGCAGAGGATCGGCGCGCGGGGCGCCGTCGAGGTTGGCGAGCAGCACCCGCTCGGCCTCGTCGTCCTCGAGATACTGGCTGGCATAGACGTGCCCATTGCCAGTGCGGTGCTGCAAAGGAATTCGCCACTGCCATCCCGCCGAGCGCGCGGTCGAGCGCGTATAGGGCGTGAAGTCCTCGGACCGATCGCACGGCACGGCGATCGCGCGATCGCACGGCAGCCAGTGCGTCCAGTCCTCGTAGCCTGTCTTCAGCGCCTGTTCGATGATCAGGCCTCGGAAGCCCGAGCAGTCGACGAAGAGGTCGGCGGCGATCACCTCGCCGTCGTCCATCGTCACTGACTGCACGAAACCGTCCTCGGAACGCAGCGTGACATTGACGATCTTGCCTTCGCGCCGCCGCACGCCGCGCGCCTGGGCGAAACCGCTGAGGTAGCGCGCATACAGCCCGGCGTCGAAATGGAAGGCGTGGGCGATATGGCCGATGGGCGAGTCGCCCATATCGGGGCGGGCGCGCATGAACCGGCCGGCCAACGCCGCGGCGGTGTTGATCGACAGGTTGGCGAAGTCGCTCTCACGACCCAGTTCGCGCATGCGCAGCCAGTATTGATGGCAGCGCAGCCAGCCCAGATCCTGGCCGATGACGCCAAACCCGTGGATGTAGCTTTCCCCCTTGCGGCGCCAATCCTTGAACTGGATGCCCAACTTGAAGCTTCCCTGGGTGCGACGCAGGAAGTCGTCCTCGTCGAGGCCCAGAAGGTCGTTGAACTTCTTGATGGCGGGAATGGTGGCCTCCCCCACCCCGACCGAGCCGATCTCCTCGGACTCGATCAGAACGATCTCGTAGAGCCCCCCGAACAGCTTGGAGCACAGCGCCGCCGTCATCCAGCCGGCCGAGCCGCCACCAGCGATCAGGATCTTCTTGAGCGGTTGCAAACCGACGTCTCCTATTGAGCCGAAGATCGGGGCAGCGTGACGCCGGGCCGTCTCCGGTCGTTCCCCCTGGCGCAGGCGGCCGTCCGGGGACGGCCGCCTGAGGTCCCTGGCTAGAACCGATAGTTGACGCCGAACAGAACCTGGCGACCGTACTTTTCGTAGGTTTCAGGCAAGGTGCCGCCATTGCTGGTCGTCGTGCCACCCGCGTCCAACCCCAGCCGCGTGCGGTACGGAGAATCCGTCAGGTTGTTGACCTGCAGCAGGAAGCCGAGGTTCTCGAGACGCCCCTGCTGGAAAGTGTAGCCAACCTGAGCGTCGACCTGTTTGTCGGCCAGGATCTCGGTGAAGCCCCGTGTGGCGAACAATTGCACCACCTCGCCCTTGAAGGCCGAGCGATACCGCTGGCTGATCCGCGCCTGAAAACCGCCGCGCTCATAGTATCCGGTCACGTTATAGACAGTGCCCGACAGGCCTGGGATACGCACCTTCTGCTTGGGATCGGCGTTGGCGGTCGGGTTGAGGTTCGACCGGGTCAGCGACAGGCTGCCCTGCAGGCCGAAGCCCTTAAGGGGCTCCAGGACCTGGCCCAGGTCGACCGCGCCGCTGAACTCGACCCCCTTGACCACGCCGCCATTGCCGTTGGCCGGCAGAGTGATCTGGCCAATATTGCTGACGGTGATGCCAGGAGGGATCGCCGAGGCGGTCGACGGCAACGGAATACCCGTGAAATCGAAGGTTCCGCTCTGCTGGTAGATATAGGTATCCAACTTCTTGTAGAAGCCCGCCACCGACAGATAGGTCGCCGGACTGACATACCATTCATAGGCGACGTCCGCCGCCTGGGCCATCCAGGGCTTCAGATGCGGATTGCCCCCGCTGGCCGACCACGGATTGACGGTCGTGCCAGGCGCGCAGGGTTGACCGCTGCAGACCAGCGAATTGAAGGACGGGGTGACGTTGGCGCGCAAGTCGTCCATGCGCGGCCGGGCCATGGTCTTGGACAAGGCGAAGCGCAGACGATGACCGCCGCCCAGATCGTAGATCATGTTCAGGCTGGGCAGCACGTCGGTGTAGTCGTCGCCGGCCTTGATCTTGATCGGGGTGATCGGCTTGCCCGGTTCCAGGCCGTTGATCACCACGCCGCTCGATTCCTGCGATTGCTTGACGACCTGGACGCCCAGATTGCCGCGCAGATCACCGACGCTGAAATTGGCCTTGGCGAAGAAGGTCGTGACCTCCTCGGTGATCTCCCAGTTCTTGTCGAAGTAGTTGGCGTCGAGGATCGGAGCGGCGTTATAATATTTCTTCCAGACGTCGCCGATCTTGACGCTGAGCACGCCGCCGAAGCCGGCGAAACCCAGCTGGGTTGGGGCCACCAGATCAGCGGCGTCCACATAGACCTGCTGGCGGCCATTCTTAAGGAAAAGGTCGTTGTCCAAGACGCTCTTGGACTTCTCCCTCTTGGTATAGTTCACGCCCGCGTCGATACCCGTGATGAAGCCGTCCATCTCGTGTTCGAGCCGCAGATCGAGCGCCGAAACATCTTCCTTCACGTGCGGATAGCGTATCGCGCCGTCATGACCCCAGCCGCCCCAGGGCGCGCGGTCGCCCAGAGTCACCTTGGTCGCGTCGGCGTAGTTGAGGCCTTCGTCGTACT
>JAHINZ010000014.1 GCA_018895795.1 Alphaproteobacteria bacterium | reverse complement strand
TTGGCCTCGCGCCCGCGGAAGAAGCGCCGGCCTTCCGGGTTAGCCACGCCGAGCACCCCGTCGAGGCCCCGGGCTAGAGCAACGCCGCCAAGGGCGGACCCCTCGATGACGTACAGTGCGCCCAGAACGGCCTCGGGCTTAGCGAAATCTGGAAACCCACTGCAGCGCGGCAATGCAGAGCGCTGAGAGGCGCTGACGCCCAAGGCCGCCAAGTCGAGGTTCAGCCACGCGGTGCGAACGGGTTCAAGCTTAGCCGAGATCTCGAAGGGCTCGTAGAAACCGTAAAGCCGGCCGACGAGGCGCCGATAGCTCTCACGGTCGATCGTGCCGCTCAAAACCGCCGCAAGTCCTGCATGGGCATGCAGACGTTGGTGCACATCATGGGTCGCGGTTTGCAACGCCTGGCGCAGGGGTGTCTCAACCGGTCGGCCGGCGAGAGGGCGGGGTTTCAACCGCGCAGTCAATCTCGCGGACGACGAACCGATGGACGGAACGTCGCTCAACCGAACCGCATGGCCGGGCGGGTTGCTTGGGCGGCGCGCAAGGCACGGCCCCTGTAGACGATGAAAACCACGACGCCCCCCACAGCCCGACCGAAGCGAAGCTTTCGCTTTAGGCTCTCGGCCTAACGCGCGAACCAAGGAAACAGTTCCCCGCGTCACGAACTTTTATCACGCCCCACGGGCGCTGCGAGACCTGGCCCTATATTGCCGCCCAGCCGCCAGCCGGATCCCTGGAAGCGGCTCGGGCCGGCAAGCGCTTGTCCATGGCCGCCAGAGGGGCGGTGACCTCGGCGAGATGGCCCAGATTCGGCCAGCTGGGTCGGCCTGCTGGGACGGCTGGGTCGGCTAGCCCCGCCGTGGTCCCACATGGTCGAAGGCCATCGGCAGGTCCTTCACCTTGTGCCCCCGACCCGACAGGCTGGGATTGGTCATGAAGTAGTCGTGGGCCGAGAACGCGCCCTTGACCGCCCAGCCCGGGTCGCGGGCATAGGCGCCCTCGCTGTCCAGGTTCCAGCTCTGGGCCTCGTCATTGAGATTGGCGACCATGATCTGGTTGAGCACCTGCTCGTGCACGGTGGGGTTCTCGATCGGCACCAGGCTCTCGACCCGGCGGTCCAGATTGCGCGGCATCCAGTCGGCCGAGCTGATGAACACCCGGCTCTGGGCGCTGGGCAGGGGCGCGCCGTTGGCGAAGGCCACCACGCGGGCGTGCTCCAGGAAGCGGCCGACGATGCTCTTGACCCGGATGTTCTCCGACAGGCCCTTCACGCCCGGCCGCAGGCAGCAGATGCCGCGCACCACCAGGTCGATCGACACGCCGGCCTGGCTGGCGGCGTACAGGGCGTCGATGATCTGCGGATCGACCACGGCGTTCATCTTGGCCCAGATGCCGGCCGGCTTGCCGGCCCGGGCGTTGTCGGCCTCGACCCCGATCAGCCGCAACAGGT
Source organism: Alphaproteobacteria bacterium (assembly GCA_018895795.1). Lineage (GTDB taxonomy): Bacteria > Pseudomonadota > Alphaproteobacteria > Caulobacterales > Caulobacteraceae > Caulobacter. Next base: position 1,694 of record JAHINZ010000014.1, on the reverse strand, counting down.
CGGGCTTGAGGGTGTCGGGCGAGAAGCTCAGCTTCTCCAGGCCGTGCGGCTGGGCGTAGCCGGTGATGAAGTTGAACAGCTTGCCGCCGTCACGGCCCAGCGGGCCGTCACAGGTAAACAACGACAGGTCGGTGTAAACCCGCGCCGTCTGCGGGTGATAGTTGCCGGTGCCGAAGTGGCAATAGGTGCGCAGGGCCTCGCCCTCGCTGCGCACCACCACCGACAGCTTGGCGTGGGTCTTCCAGTCGACGAAGCCGAACACCACGTGCACGCCGGCCCGTTCCAGGTCGCGGGCCCATTTGAGGTTGTTCTCCTCGTCGAACCGCGCCTTGATCTCGACCAGGGCCGTGACGTTCTTGCCGTTTTCCGCCGCCTCGATCAGGGCCGCCACGATCGGGCTGTCCTTGGAGGTGCGGTACAGGGTCTGCTTGATGGCCAGCACATTGGGGTCGCGGGCCGCCTGGCGCAGGAACTGCACCACCACGTCGAAGCTCTCGAACGGATGGTGGACCAGGATGTCCTTCTCGCGGATCGCCGCGAAACAGTCGCCGCCGTGGTCGCGGATGCGCTCGGGGAAGCGGGCGTTGAACGGCTTGAACTTCAGGTCGGGACGATCGGGCGGGATCAGCTCGCCCATCTGGGCCAGGCCCAGCTTGCCGTCGACCAGGATCACGTCGTCGGGCGCGGCCCGCAGGCCCTCGATGATGAAGGCGCGCAGGTCGGCCGGCATGGTGGCCTGGATCTTGACCCGCACCACCAGCCCCAGGCGGCGGCGCTTGAGCCGGGCCTCGAACTCGCGCACCAGATCCTCGGCCTCTTCCTCGATTTCCAGGTCTGAGTCGCGGATCAGGCGGAACAGGCCGCGGCCCTCCACCTCATAGCCGGGGAACAGATGATCGAGGAACAGGATGATGAAGCTCTCCAGCGCCATCATCCGCCGCTGGCGCTTCTTGCCGCGCGTCACCACGCTGGACAGTTCCCAGAACCGCTGCACCTGGCTGGGGATCGGCACCAGGGCGTACAGGTGCTTGTCGTCGCTGATCCGGCGCAGCTTCAGCGCCAGGCAGAAGCCCAGATTGGGGATGAACGGGAACGGGTGGGCCGGGTCGATGGCCAGCGGCGTCAGCACCGGAAACATCCGGGTCAGGAACAGCTCCTCGGCCTGGACGCGTTCGGCCGGCGCGATCTCGTCGGCGTTCAGCAGGGTCAGACCCTCGCCGGCCAGCTCGGCCCGCACCTCGCGCCAGATCCGCTGCTGCTCGGCCATCAGGTCGAAGGCCGCCGCGTTGATCCGCGTCAGCTGCTCGCCCGGGGTCAGGCCGTCCTGGCTGACCACCCGCACGCCCTCGCGCACCTGGCCCTTCAGGCCGGCCACCCGCACCATGTAGAATTCGTCGAGATTATTGGCCGAGATCGACAGGAACCGCAGCCGCTCCAGCAGCGGGTGACGGCGATTGGCGCTCTCTTCCAGCACCCGCTCATTGAAGGCCAGCCACGACAGTTCGCGATTGAAGAACCGCTCGGGCGAGCCCATCAGCTCCTTGTCCAGCCGGCAGGTCACGGCCGGATGGTCGGGGGCGTTGGCGGGAATCGGCAGGGCGGCGGTGTCGGTCATGCGAGAAACCATAGGTCGGCGGGATTGCCGCATGGTGAACGCGCGCGGTGACGGGGGCAAGACAGCAGAGCCCTTCCCC
>JAHINZ010000216.1 GCA_018895795.1 Alphaproteobacteria bacterium | reverse complement strand
CGGTTTCAGCGCCGGGGATTGGCGCGCTCATTCTATTTTTAGAGCGTTGATTAGCTTACTATTTTTCCGGACTCCAAGGGGGATAGACCGCGCCCAATCCCCATACTCCCAACCCTCTTCCAAAGGTGTTCAGACCGGGGACATCCGTGACAGGTTGAGGATGATCATATCGGCGTTTTGAGGTCGATGGTGGAGATGGTCTTGGACCGGAAGACCAGGTCATAGCGTCCGTCAATGTTGGCGGGATGGCGGGCTTGGCGGACGTGAACCCCACAGCAGACGATCAACGCGTTCGCTGTCGCCGCCAGCGGCGGACGGGGAGGCGTCACTCGCCCCTGTCCCGCCCGCGCGCCTTCCTGCAAACGAAATCGGACGCCTGGCGTGGGGTCCAGGCGTCCGGGGGATCGCGGCCGTCGCGGCGGGGAGCCACGGGCGTCATATCAAGGCGGGAAACGCCCAGGCGGGCGACGGTCGCGAAACGGGAACCCTATTCGTCGCCCTCTTCGGGACCGCCGACCAGAAGCTCTTCCTCGATCTTCTGGGACGACTTGCGAACCGCCGCCTCGATCTCGGCGCACATGTCCTTGTTGGCCTTCAGGAACTCGCGAGCGTTATCCCGACCCTGGCCGATCCGCTGGCTGTTGTAAGAGAACCACGAGCCAGCCTTGTCGATCACCCCGGCCTTGACGCCCAGATCGATGATCTCGCCCAGCTTGGAAATCCCCTCGCCGTACATGATGTCGAACTCGACCTCGCGGAACGGCGGCGCGACCTTGTTCTTGACCACCTTGACCCGAACATTGTTGCCGATGATCTCGTCGCGCACCTTCACCGAGCCGGTGCGGCGGATATCGAGACGCACGGAGGCGTAGAACTTCAGGGCGTTGCCGCCCGTCGTGGTTTCCGGGCTGCCGTACATCACGCCGATCTTGTGGCGGATCTGGTTGATGAAAATCACGATGGTGTTGGTCTTGTTGATCGAGCCGGTCAGCTTGCGCAGGGCCTGACTCATCAGGCGAGCCTGCAGGCCGGGCAGGCTGTCGCCCATCTCGCCTTCGATTTCCGCCTTGGGGGTCAGGGCGGCGACCGAGTCGATCACCACCACGTCGACGGCGCCCGAGCGCACCAGGGTGTCGGTGATTTCCAGGGCCTGTTCGCCGTTGTCGGGCTGCGAGACCAGAAGATTGTCGAGATTGACGCCCAGCTTGAACGCATAGCCCGGATCCAGGGCGTGCTCTGCGTCGACAAAGGCGGCGGTGCCGCCGGCCTTCTGAACCTCAGCCACCACGTGCAAGGCCAAGGTGGTCTTACCCGAGCTTTCCGGCCCGTAGATCTCGATAACCCGCCCCTTGGGCAGGCCGCCGATACCGAGCGCGATGTCCAGGCCCAGGGAGCCGGTGGAGACGGATTCCATCTCGACCTTGCCCTTGTCGCCCAGCTTCATCACCGAGCCTTTGCCGAATGCCCGATCGATCTGCGCCAGCGCCGCCTCTAGGGCCCGCTGCTTGTCGCCTTCTTCCTTGCCCACGAGTCTCAAAGCCGCCTGGTTCATTGGAGATGCGCCCTTATTTCATGATTCCACCCGAGCTACCGGCCGTTCGCGCACCGCGCGCCAACACCCTGTGGAACGTTTCAAGTCGTACCGGCTTTGTTCCGTGTTCGCAAGATGTTCCCGCGCCCCATCACCGGGGATAGGGCCGGGGCGACAACTAGCCACACGCAGGGCACCACCCACTTTGGCGGCTGTTGGGGACTTACTTGTTGATCTCGGGCTGCGTATGCGAGCTGTGCGGATGCACACAGCTCAGCCCATAGCAACGATCACTATCAGTGAAGCTCAGTCAAAGCTCAGATGCCAATTAGGATGGGGCGGCCTTACGTGCCAAAATCGTTGAAAGGCAGAGATCAGGACCCAGCCGTCGAGTGAAAACCCGACCGGTTCTGCATCAACACGTGCGCAAAAACCGCTTGGGCCTTCATGTCGACCTCATCCGCCAAGAAGCTCGGAGGAAGACCAGTACGGTCGTCATAGAGATAGTCGGCAATCGCGACACGCACACTGTCGCGTGTCGCCTGCTTGACGGCAAAGTCCTGGATTGCATCGAGCTGAGCTCTCAGCAAATCATAGAGCCCCAAGGCTACTTTCTTCAGCCTCGCAATGTCGCTCTTGCCCAGGTCCGGCTTCATTAGCAGGTCAAAAAGGGCCAGGGTTTCTTCGTCCAAACCCTCGCGCATTGCGCGACGCTCCTCGTTGTCCAGTTCTTCAATGAGAACCAGCAACGCCGCGAACGTTCGCTCGATATTTACCGCGTCCTTCTCGCGGTTATAGTCCGAGACGAGCTCCTCATAATGTTTCTGAAAGTCCGTCCGCAGAGGGTTTTGGCGCAGCATCATCTCCAGCTTTTTCTGGATCGCATCCTTCAGGCTCTGGACCGTGGTGTTTTTCGCCGGGCTCCGCTCAAACTCTTTCTTGAGCCGCTCGAAGTCGATCTGACTGATGTCGTACAGACGCCCCTCTTCCGCGAGGGAATATGGTTGCGCTTCGATGCTGTCGTCGACGACCATTTGCAGGGCGCGCATGATCTCGGAAATGTCGGCCTTTTGGACATCCTCGTCTAGGCTGTTGTAGATGACTTTGATCGCCGCATAGCGCTGCCGATAAGCGTTCACGGCTCGAAAATTCACACATGACTTGAACTTCTTGAAGACCTCGCGCCCCATGATCTGGAAGCGCTTACGGCTTTCATCGTTCTCGTTAACGGCTTCTTTGGCGTCGATGATTGCCTTATTTCGCGCAAAACCGATCTTTTCCAGGATGTCGAGCAAACGGAAGTCGCGCGAAGAAAGGAAGCTACCCGCGTCGAAAGGGGTCCTTAAAGAACGTCGTGCGACGCTGCTCGCCTAGGGGGATCCCAATTTTGTCCATTGACCCGCGTCGCCTGCTGGGCCTGGCCTTCGCCAGCGCTGATCTGCTTGTCGAGATACGCGACGGCAAGATCGATATGGCGCTGGGCGCCGCCCAGCGCATCATCGGCCAGAGCGAAACCGCACTGACGGGCCAAGTCTGGCGTGATCTGTTCGCGGCCGAGGACCAGCCGCTGATCGACGCGATCCTGGCCTGCGCGGACGACGGCGCGCGCCGAGGTCCGATCGTGCTGCGCCTGTCCGGCCCCGTCGAACGTTATATCAGCCTGGTGATCCGCGCCCTCCCCGAAAATAAGGACCGTGTCTCCTGCGCGGTGACGCCTGGCCGCCCGGCGAGCCCTCGTGGCGAGGACTCCGGTCTGCATGCGCGCGAATCCTTCGATGATATCGCCAAGGGCCTGTTCGAGGCGGCCCGGGTCACGGGCCTGGAACTCGAGCTGGCGATGATCGAATTCTCGGGCCTCGCCGACAAGCGGGCCGGCCTGCCGAAGGCCGAGGCCGACGCACTGGATCTCCAGGTCGCCGGCGCTGTGCGGGCCGAGTCGCATGGCGGCGGCGCCGCCACCCGCCTGTCCGAAGACCGTTTCGCCGTTCTGCGCGCCAAGGACGACGATCCCGACACCCTGATGCGGCGGCTTGGTCGTGTGGTGTCGATGGACGTCGAGGCCCACGTCGTGTCGCTGGAGGCGCGCGCGACGCCGGCCCGCGCGCTGCGCGCGCTGCGTTACGCCCTCGACGACTTCCTGCGCGAAGGCCTCAAGGACACGCCGCCGATGACCCTGTCCGAGGCGATGAACCGCTCGGTCAAGCGCACCCTGGCGCGGGCCGGCGCGCTCGGCGTCGCCGTCACTCAAAGGCGCTTTGACCTGGCGTTCCAGCCGGTTGTCAGCCTCGCCACGGGCCTGGCCCATCATCACGAGGTGCTGGTGCGCTTCGAAGACGGCGCCAGTCCCTTCGCCATGATCCGCATGGCTGAGGAGTTCGACCTGATCGAGGAACTGGACCACGCCATTGTCGAAAAATCGGTTCAGAGACTAGTCCAGGACCGGACCGGCGACCTGAAACTGGCGGTCAATGTCTCGGGCCGCACGATCGTCAATGAAAGCTTCGTTGACCACGTCTCGCGCACCCTGGCGCGTTATGACCAGGCCAAAGGCCGACTGATCTTCGAGATTACCGAGTCTGCGGCCATCGACGACCTGCCGCGCGCCAACGCTCATATACAGTCCCTGCGCGCCATGGGCTCCATGGTTTGCCTAGATGATTTCGGCTCCGGCTCAGCCTCGTTCGCCTATCTGCAGCAACTGAGCCTGGACATCGTCAAGATCGACGGCCGTTATGTTCGCGAGCTGGCCGAGAGCGGCCGGGACGGCGCCATGGTCCGGCGACTGGTCGAATTGTGCAAGGATCTGAAGATCCGGACCGTGGCCGAGATGGTCGAGACCATCGAGGTCGAGGAGGTGGTCCGCGACGCCGGTGTCGACTTCGCGCAGGGCTGGCTGTTTGGAAAACCCGCCGACCAGCCGCGACCGGCGTTGAAGCCAGGCGCGATCGTCAAGCCGCTTGCGCGCCGCGCCGGCGCGTCCGAGAGCTGGGGCTAGACGCGCGAGCCGAGGCCTCCTCCCCGACGAGGGGGAGGAGGCAGTATGGTCTTGACCTACTTCGCCGCCTTGGTCGCGGCGATATAGTTGTCGATCACGCTGTCGAGCACCGTCAAAGGCGTCGCGCCGGCCAGCAGGCCCGCATCGTGGAACTTGCGGATGTCGAACGACTTGCCCAGGGCCTTTTTGGCTCGGTCGCGCGCGCGCAGCCAGACAATCTTGCCGATCATGTAGCTACAGGCCTGG
>JAHINZ010000215.1 GCA_018895795.1 Alphaproteobacteria bacterium | reverse complement strand
GGAGGCGGGGAAGGGCATATAGGTCCAATTCGGTTCAAGCGGACGGCACACACACACGTGCGGCCCGCGCCACGACCAAATACGACCCCCAAATGGACCGTGTTCTTGGTCTTATCTCATGAAATCTAGACCTGTTTGGCCGCCGTGCCGATGAGGCCAAGGCGAAAAGAGGTCCGATGGGCCGCTTAAGGAGGCTAAATCGGTCGAGATTGCAAGGGCGGCAGGGAAATTCCCACCGGGTGCGGCCATTTGGTCGCAGCACAGGGTTAAGGGGCGCGCTTCCCCGGCCAACGCCGCGGGCCCCCTCCTGACCTGCTGCGCAGGTCGTCCTCCCCCGGAGGGGGAAGATGAGATCCGCGCCCTTCATCTTCCCCCTCCGGGGGAAGACGGTCGCGAAGCGGCCCGTAGGGGGCAAGTTCAGACCCGCAGAATCCTTGACATATCCGCCCCCTCATGCGCCTTTCCGCGCCTTGCAAATCCATGCGTTTTCCGGACTTCCGAAGCCTTTCATGACGACCATGCACGCCTACCGCACCCATACCTGCGGCGCCCTGCGCGCCTCCGACACCGGCGCCAGCGTCCGGGTCTCGGGCTGGATCCACCGCAAGCGCGACCACGGTGGCCTGGTGTTCATCGACCTGCGCGACCATTACGGCCTGACCCAGCTGGTCCTGCACCCCGAAACCCCCGGCTTCGACATCGTCGAGCGGCTGCGCGCCGAGAGCGTGATCAAGGTGGACGGCGAGGTCGTGGCCCGCGACGCCGAGGCGGTGAACCCCAACCTGCCGACCGGCGCGATCGAGATCCGCGTCACGGCAGTGGAAGTGCTGTCGGAAGCCGCCGAACTGCCGCTGCCGGTGTTCGGCGAGCCCGACTATCCCGAGGAAATCCGCCTCAAGCACCGTTATCTCGATCTGCGTCGCGAGACCCTGCACAAGAACATCGTGCTGCGCTCAAAGGTGATCCACTCGATCCGTCACCGCATGGTCGAGCAGGGCTTCCTGGAATACCAGACCCCGATCCTGACCGCCTCGTCGCCGGAAGGCGCGCGCGACTTCCTGGTGCCCTCGCGCCTGCATCCGGGCAAGTTCTACGCGCTGCCCCAGGCCCCGCAGCAGTTCAAGCAGCTGCTGATGGTGTCGGGCTTTGACCGCTACTTCCAGATCGCCCCGTGCTTCCGCGACGAAGACCTGCGCGCCGACCGCAGCCTGGAATTCTACCAGCTCGATATCGAGATGAGCTTCGTGACGCAGGAAGACGTGTTCGCGGCCATCGAGCCGGTGATGCACGGCGTGTTCGCGGAATTCTCGGGCGGCAAGCCGGTGTCGCCGATCTCGGGCGCCCATACCTTCACCAATGATTTCGGCGCGACGCTGGAGCACACCGGCTTCGAACGCCTGACCTACGCCCAGTCGATGAAGTGGTACGGCAGCGACAAGCCCGACACCCGCAATCCGATCAAGATGCAGGACGTCTCCGAGCACTTCCGCGGCGGCGGCTTTGGCCTGTTCGCCAAGATCCTCGGCGCCGATCCCAAGAACGCCATCTGGGCGATCCCAGCCCCGACCGGCGGCAACCGCGCTTTCTGCGACCGCATGAACGCGTGGGCGCAGGGCGAGGGCCAGCCGGGCCTAGGCTACATCTTCTGGCGCGCCGCCGACGAGCACGGCAATGAAGAGGGCGCCGCCGGCCCGATCGCCAAGAATATCGGCGAGGACCGCTCGGCCGCCATCGCCGCCCAGCTGGGCCTGAAGACCGGCGACGCCGCCTTCTTCGTGGCCGGCGACCCGGCCGTGTTCGCCAAGTTCGCCGGTCTGGCCCGCACCCGGGTCGGGACCGAGCTGAAGCTGGTGGACGAGAACCAGTTCAAGTTCTGCTGGATCGTCGACTTCCCGATGTTCGAGTGGAACGAGGACGAAAAGCGCGTCGACTTCTCGCACAACCCGTTCTCGATGCCGCAGGGCGGTCTGGAAGCCCTGGAGACCCAGGACCCGCTGACCATCCGCGCCTATCAGTACGACATCGTCTGCAACGGCTACGAGCTGTGCTCGGGCGCGATCCGCAATCACAAGCCTGAGATCATGCTCAAGGCCTTCGAGACCGCCGGCTATGGCGCCGAGGTGGTCGAGGAACAGTTCGGCGGCATGCTCAACGCCTTCCGCTTCGGGGCCCCGCCGCACGGCGGTCTGGCCCCCGGCATCGACCGCATCGTCATGCTGCTGGCCGAGCAGGTCGCCATCCGCGAGGTCATCGCCTTCCCGCTGAACCAGCAGGGCCAGGACCTGCTGATGAACGCCCCGGCCGAGGCCCAGGACCGTCAGTATAAAGAGCTGCACATCCGGGCGGCTCCGCCCATCAAGATCTAACGAAAAAGGCCCCGGTTTCGCGACCGGGGCCTTTTGAATTTCGGGGGCCTAGTATTTCGGAGGCTTGGGCGGGGCGGGCGCCTTGGGCGGCCGGGGGGCGGCCCAGGCCGACGCCGCGGCGGCGGCCTTCTCGGCGCCGGCGGCGGCGCGGGCGGCCTCGGCCTGAGCGCGGGCGAAGTCGAGGTCGATCTTGATGGTCCGGCGGTCGCCGTGGCAGGACCTCAGAGTCAGGCCGCGCGGCAGGCGGGTGCCGCCGTCGCCGCAGGCCTCGTCCAACTGGTCCTGGTCCAGGCCCTTGGCGCCGGACAGGTCGGCGCCGCCGAGCATGGCGTTGGACAGGTCGGCGCCGCGCAGGTCGGCGCCGTTGAAGGTCGCGCCGCGGAACTGGGCGCCGGTGAATTCGGCGTTGCGGAAGTCGGCGCCGTCGAAGCGGCCGTTGATCAGATTGGCGGCGTTGAGCTCGGCGTTGCGGAAGTCGGCGTCACGGGCGTTGACGGACATCAGGTTGGAGCCGTTCATCTCGGCATTGCTCAGATTGGCCTTGGTGAGGTTGGCGCTGACCAGGTTGGCGCCGTTCAGTTCGGACGATGACAGGTCGACGCGAAGCAGCGTGGCGTTCTGGAAATTGGCGCCGCTGCTTTCGATGCCGGACAGACGCGCGTCGGTGAAATTGGCGTTGGCGAAGTTGGCGCCGCGCATTTCGGCGCCGCGCAGGTCGGCGCGGGTCAGGTCGGCGCTCTGGAAATTCGAACCGTAGAACGCCGCGCCGCGCAGGTCGGAGCCGATCAGGACGGCCTTGGCGAAATTGGCGCCGGTGAACTTGGCGCCGGTCAGCTTGCGGCCCGAGAGCTCGCAGCTGACGCACATGCCGCCGAACGACACCAGGCGGGCGACATCCTTGTCCTCGGGCGCGGCTTGGGCCTGACCGGCCAGGGCCGTCAGGGCCAACGTCAGGACCGCGAATGAAACGCCCATGCGGGACATCAAGATCTCCTCCAGCCACAACGCGGCTGTCTAGCCTACGATTTGGCCCCGCGAGGCTCGGGGCGCCACTTAAATCGCGGTAATGACGGGGATTTAACGGCAACCGGGGATAGAAAGCCCACGCGGCAAACGGGTGGAATCGTCGCCACAAGCCCGGTTCAGCTGGCTCTGGGTCAGGCCCGTGGCGCGGTCCATTTCGGCGCCCGAAAAATTCGTCCCGGACAGATTGGCCCCGGCGAAATTGGCGCCTTGCAGATAGGTTCCGACGAAGCTGGCATGGGTCAGATCGGCTCGGGCGAAGCGGGCGCCGCCGAACACCGCGCCATAGGCGTTGACGTCGCGCAAGTCGCCGCCGCTGAAATTGGCGCGGTTCATCACCACGGTCGACAGCTCGGCCTGACGCAGGCGAGCCTTGGACAGATTGAGGCCTCGGGCGTTCAGGTTGGTCAGCTCGGCCTGGAAAAGGTTGCAGCCGGGGCAACTGGCGCCGCCGCGGACCCGAGCGATCTGGCTGGGGTTCTGGGCGGAGGCCGGCGCGGCGGTCGCCAGGGCGGCGACGCTGAGCGCCAGGGCGGCGAGGCGGGCGATCGGTGTCATGGTGGGACGCATCCTGGCGACTATCGGCGCGAAAAGCCTAACGCCGCAAGCTTAAGGCCAGACGAACGATCTGCGATCGTCAGGTCGCCGCGCCGGGCTCCGAGCGCTGGGACTGTACGCCACAACTGTCGCACACCGTCATCGCGCCGCGTTGGGTCAGGGCGATGTCGCCGCAGGCCGGGCAGACATCGGCCGCGCCGCCCATGGCGCGGGGCCCGTCCTCGGCCTTGCGGCCCCCGAAGGGCAGGAACACCAGATTGTCGGGCGCCGCGCCGCGTGAGAAGCCCTTGGAGATGAACTTGCTGGCGGGCAGGGGCTCCAGCTCGGCTTCGACCGCTGCGTCGGCCTTGCCATGACCCAGACCGTCGGCGTTGAACTCCTGCGGGTCGGCATTGGCCAGGTCGTCGCGGTCCAGATACGACACACCCAGTTCGCGGAAGATGTAGTCGAGGATCGAGGTCGCCGACTTGATCGAGTCATTGCCCGTCACCGGGCCGGCCGGCTCGAATCGCGTGAACACGAAGGCCTCGACGAACTCGTCCAGCGGCACCCCATGTTGCAGGCCCAGGGACACGGCGATGGCGAAATTGTTCATCAGGCTGCGGAAGGCGGCGCCCTCCTTGTGCATGTCGATGAAGATCTCGCCGACCTCGCCGTCATCGTATTCGCCGGTGTGCAGATAGACCTTGTGGCCGCCCACGGCCGCCTTCTGGATATAGCCCTTGCGGCGGTCTGGCAGCTTGCGGCGCGAGCGGTCGCGCTCGACGATCTTCTCGACGACGCGCTCGGTGACGACCTGTTCTCGCAGGGGCTGGCGGGCCGGCTCGACAGGCTCCTCCGGCAGGTCGAGGCGGAAGTCGAGCGGCGGATCAGCCCGCCACAGGCGCAGGGCTCGCACACCGGCCCGGGCGGCGGCCGCCTGCAAGCGAAGGCCATCGACCGGCCGGGCGTCAAACGCCAGGGGAAGAACGACCGGGCTGGGAAGGCAGACATAGGTCTCCACCGCCGCGATCATGGCCATGCGATCGGCCAAGGCCGGGGCCTCGACCGACAGGAAGATCTCGCGGACTTCCGGAAGCAGGGCCTCGCAGTCGGACAGCTTGCCGGCGCCCAGGGCGTATCGTTCGGCCGCAAGGATCTCGGCCGGGGAAAAGCCGGCGAAGGCCAAGGTGTCGAAATCTGGCTTCGCGAGGCTGCGCGGCGGCGCGCCCAGCACGTCGGTCAGGAAGCCGGCCCCGACGACGGCGGGCTTGAACGCCTCGCGCAGACCGCCAGCCGAGCGCAGGGCGTCCTCGACCCGCTCGATCTCGTGCGCGGTGAAGCCGCAGGCCTGCAGGGTCACGTGATCGATGGTCGGGGAGTCGCTGAGCGTGCCGTGACCGAGGGCGTGGCGGCGCGCGGCGTCAATCTCAGCCTCCGCCTCGGAAAGACAACGCAACGCCGCGGCGCTGAAGGCGGGCAGCAGCAGGCCGTCGGCCGTCTGAACGGTTTCAACCGGCGAGGCCACGCCGGCCCAGCCCATCGGCCGGCCGCCCAGACGCAAGGCGGCTTCCGGGTCGTCAAACGCGGCGACCAGGCCGTTCGAGCGCAGGCCGTGCGTCTTGGCCAGGCCGTGGGCCATGGCGAGCGCGGTGGCGGCTTCCGAGGCCAGGGGTGAACGCAAGGCCGCGGCGCGGACCCGACGTTCGGCCAGGCTGCGCAGCATGACCTGACGGTCCTGCTTGAAGACGGGGTCGATCCCGAGGGTGGCGGCCGCTTCGGCGCTGGCGGCGAGCGCCGCGCCCACGGTCAGGGCCCACAGGGCGGCGGCGGCGTCGCGGCCCTCGCCGCCGGCCAGGGACAGGCCCTGGGACAGCAACCAGTCGCCCACGCCGGCCAGGCCGATCACGGCCGGCTGGTCGCCGCGTTCGATCTCAAGGGCCGTCGCCCAGATGTGAACGGCGTAGGTGAAGCCCTGGACGTCAAAGGCGTCGCCAGTCTGGAACGCGGACGCGTCGATCGCCGCGCCGAACGCCGCGCCCCCGGCGAGCGCCTCGGCGTCCTCGGGGGAGAAGGTCAGGGTCAAGGCGCTGGTTTCCCAGCCCATCTGGGCGGCGAAGGCTGCATCATCATCGCCGGCGGACACGGTCTGTCGCGAGCCCGAAGCGACGATGGCGATCTCGGCTTCGTCCCGGCCATCGATCAGCTTGGTCCGCGGCGCGCCGGCCAGGGCGATGGCGTCGCAGATCATGCGATCATCGGCGCCCAGATCTCGGGCCCGGCGCGCGGCGCGGGCCAGGGCGCTGTTCTTGGCGGGATCGGCGCAGGCCTTGGCGTCGCCGTGACAACGCTGCACCGCGTCGCCGACCTGGGCCAGGGCCGCGTCCAGCCGCGCCGCCGCCTTGACGGCGAGCTGGCGGCTGCGCCGGCGGGCCAGGTGTCCGTCGACGACCTGTTTGAATTCGATCTCGGCGATATCCGGCAGGTGTTCCAGGACCGGCTTCGCCGCCGTGGGCGTGGCGTGTCCCGCGAGCATGGTGTTGAGCAAGGCGTCGCGGAAGGCGCCGGCGTCGGCGGCGTCGGCGAACAGGCCCTTGGCCAGGCCGGCCTGGGCCAGACGTTCGGCATAGCGCGCGGGGCCGCCGCCCAGCGGCTCGTCAGCATCCAGGGGACCGTCCGCCCAGTCCAGCCAGGACTCGACGCGCGCATCCGTCCAGGTCGACGGGGCCATGACCTCGACGACGGTGTCGCTGCGCTCAAGTTCGCGCCGTTCCGCCTGGACGGGCAGGTCGACATATCCGGATAGATTGCGCATGAGCGATTCCGCGTCTTAGGCGCCCCGAGGCGGCCAATCTAGATCGCCGCCCATCACCCTTCAATAGATGTTGGGGGCTGCGTCGGTATGATCCACAAGATGTTGAATTGGGCGCGAGGGTCTCGCGCTGGACGCTCCCCGTCGAGCGCCCTATAGTCCGGGCGCTTCGTCGCGCGTGTCGCGCCGGGGACGTCCTTGTAAATTCGGGTGCGAACGTAGTGCTGAAAGCGATCTTCACGTGGTGGAACGGCGCGACCCTGGGTCAGCGGTTTCACATTGGCCGCCGCGGCGTCTTGGTCGGCAAGGATGACTACGGCAATCGGTATTTCGAAGCCCGCGACGCCAGCGACAGCTACGACGCGCACAAGCGGCGCTGGGTGATTTATGACGGCTATGCCGAAGCCTCCAAGGTTCCGGCGGAGTGGAGCGGTTGGCTCCACTATACGCTGGACGAACCGCCGACCACCGCGCCCCTGCTGCGCCGGTCGTGGGAAAAGGATCACCTTCCCAATCTGACCGGCACCGTTCACGCTTGGCGTCCCAAGGGTTCGATCGCGCGGGGCGGCGAGCGCGCCGTGGCCACCAGCGACTATCAGCCCTGGAAGCCGGAATAGGTCTGATGCGTCGCGGAGCGATCCTCAGCGCCTCGGTGCTGGCCGCCAGCCTGACCTTGGTCGGCGCGGCGGCCGCGCGGCAGTCCTCGGCTCCGGTCGCGCCGCAAGCGCCGACGGCGATCGAGGCCCCGACTCCGGTCGCCCCGGCCCCTCGGGTGGCGACGCCCGCGCCCCAGGCGGAACCCCAGGTCGACGCCGCTCCCAAGGTCGCCGCGCCGGTCAAGGCGGCCGCCACGCCGGCCGCGCCCGCCGAACCTTTGAAGCGCCAGCGATCGTCCGTGGCCATCATCCAGGCGCTCGACAAGGTCACCACCGAAACCATGCGTTTCGAAGCGCCGGTCGGTCAGCCCATTCGCTACAAGACCTTGATCTTCACTGTCCGGGCTTGCGAGACCTCGACCGCCGACGAGGTCGCGCCCGAATCCACGGCCTATGTCGTGGTCGACACCCAGCCCAAGGCGGTCGCCGGTCGGGTCGCCCCTCCGGGTCGCCAAGTCTACAAGGGTTGGATGTACGCCAACTCCCCGGGCATGAACCCGCTGGAGCATCCGGTCTATGACGCCTGGTTGATCGCCTGCAAGACGTCCGCGCCTGTCGCGGCGGCCGGAAAACCGTAGAAGTCGGCCTGGGCGTTCAAGGCTCGCGCCAGGCGACGACGATAGTCGGCGCGCGGGATCTCGATGACGCCGAACTGCAACAGGTGATCGGTGATGAACTGGGTGTCCAGCAGCCGATAGCCTCCCACCCGCAGGCGCGCCACCAGATGCGCCAGAGCCGCCTTGCTGGCGTCGCGCTGGGTGGAAAACATGCTCTCGCCAAAGAACGCGGCCCCCAGCGATACGCCGTACAGGCCGCCGACCATCCGGCCGTCATGCCAACACTCGACGGAATGGGCCAGGCCGCGGGCGAAGAGCTCCCCATAGAGCTGTTGGATGGGGGCGTTGATCCAGGTTTCCAGGCGTCCGGGCTTGGCGGCCGCGCAGGCTTCGATAACGGCGTCGAAGGCGCTGTCTATGCGGACCTCGAAGGCGCCCGAACGCACCGTGCGAGCGAGGCGACGGGGGATGTGCACGCGATCCAGCGGCAGCACCCCCCGTTGCTCGGGATCGATCAGGAAGACGTTCTCATCCTCGCGGGCGTCGGCCATCGGAAAGACGCCGCGCTGATAGCAGCTGACGAGGTCATCGACCGTGAAGGCGTCCATCGGCGCCCGCGTTCCTAGCCCTGCGCCTTGATCCAGCGCTCCAGCCAGTGGATGTCGTAGTCGCCGGCGAGGATGTCGGGCTGCACCAACAGGTCTTGGAACAGCGGGATCGTGGTTTCGATGCCGCCGACCACCATCTCGCCCAGGCAACGCTTCAGGCGCGCGATGCACTCCTGGCGGTCGCGGCCATGGACGATCAGCTTGCCGATCAGGCTGTC
>JAHINZ010000214.1 GCA_018895795.1 Alphaproteobacteria bacterium | reverse complement strand
TCCGCAGCCCTTCCCATCCCCTCGGCGATTCTCGCGCGAGGCTGCGGGCCTGTGTCCCCGTCCAATCCCGCTAACGCCTAGGCGAGGGCCTTGCCCTTGGGGAGGAGGATCGCGTGCCTACCCCGTCACCGTATAGATCATGATCCCCGTCGCCACCGACAGGTTCAGGCTGTCGGCCCGGCCGCGCATCGGGATCTTGACGTTGACGTCGCAGGCCGCCGCCAGTTCCGGTGGCAGGCCCTGTTGCTCATTGCCCATCAGGATCAGCGACGGCTTCACATAGTCGGCGCTCTTGTGGTCGACGGTGGCGGTCAGCAAGGTGCCGACCACCGAGCCGGGCCAACCTTCGCGCCAGGCCAGGAATTCCGGGATCGTCGCCTTGGCGATCTGCACCGCGAAGATCGAGCCCATGGTCGCCCGAACGCCCTCGACCGAATAGGGATCGACGCAGTCGCCGACCAGGATCACCCCACCGCAACCGGCCGCGTCGGCGGTGCGGATCACCGTGCCAAGGTTGCCCGGATCGCGCACGGCCTGCATCGCCACCCAGCAGGGCGCGCTTTGCGGGATGATGGCGCCCAGCGGCGCGAACACCTGCTTGAACACCCCGACCACGGCCTGGGGGTTGTCGCGGCGCGAGACCTTCTCGAGAATTTCACGATTGACTTCAATGATTTCGCCGCCGGCCTTCAGGCAGGCCTGCGAAGCCTTTTGCAGCATCGGATGGTCGGCGGCGTCGCGGCCGTACATCAGGATTTTCGGCGCATGGCCGCAGTCGATCGCCTCGATGACGATCTTCAGGCCCTCGGCCAGGAACAGGCCGCTCTCTTCGCGCTCCTTGCGCATGTGCAGGGCGCGGACAGCTTTCACCGTGGCGTTCGACAGCGAGGTGACGGTTCTGGCGTTCATCCCGCTCATCCCTCGGAAGACCAGCGGGCGAAGAACGACAGGCCGATCTGACGATCGCCCTTTTCCTCGACCAAGGACAGCTCGCCCCAGTCGATGACGCCGCCGCGGCCCTCCAGCACCTGAGCCAGCAGGCCCGACATCGCCGCGCCAGAGACGCGGGCGGCATAGGCGTTCATCAGCAGGAATGAAGCATCGTCGCTGAGCAACTGGGCGCAGTTGGTGGTCAGTTCGGTCAAATCCTCGAACAGTCGCCAGACCTCGCCGTCAGCGCCGCGGCCGAACTTGGGCGGGTCCAGGATGACGCCGTCATAGACATTGCCGCGCCGGACTTCGCGGGCCACGAACTTGCGGGCGTCCTCGACGATCCAGCGGATCGGCTTGTCGTCCAACCCGGCGAAGGCGGCGTTCTCGCGGGCGAAACCGACCGACTTCTTGGAGGCGTCCACATGGGTGACGGCCGCGCCGGCGGCGGCGCAAACCAGCGAGGCAACGCCCGTATAGCCGAACAGATTCAGGATCTTCGGCTGACGACCCGATGTCTTGGCGAAGGCGCGGACGCGCTGGTCCTGCCAGGCCCAGTTGGCGGCCTGCTCGGGGAAGAAGGCCAGGTGCCGGAAGGCGGTGAACTGACCGTGGAACTTGGCCTCGCCCCAGGCCAGGGGGAACTTCTCCAAGGGCTTGCCCTTGAAACGCCAACGCCCGGCCTCGTCCTCGTCGCTGGGATCGAACACGGCGTCGGCATGGTCCCAGGCCTGGGCGGCAAGGCGGGGCGACCAGAAGCATTGCGGTTCGGGGCGCACGACCGTGTAGGGGCCATAGCGTTCCAGCTTCTTGCCGTTACCGCTGTCCAGCAGGGCGTAGTCGCTCCAGCCGGTGGTGCGCATGACAATGGGGGCGGGGGCGATCGTCGGGCTCATCGCCTCGCCCATACGCTTTCAAGGCGCGCGCCGTCCAGTGCGGGGGGCGTGGACGGTCTTGTCCCAGTGGTGCGGCGCGAAGAAGAATTGCCACACGGCGCGCGGCGAAGCGATGATCCAGAGGGTCCAGTAACCGGCCAGGCCCAGCAGATGCAGGGCGCGCGGCGCGCCGCCGGAGCGCCGGAGGCCCAAAGCGCCGCAGGCCGCGGAGGCGCCCCACCCCACGGCGTAGAGGACGAGATCGGAAATGGCGATCGACGACCGGCCGTCGGCCATCTGGTCCAGGATCAGGCCGATCGCCGCCAGGATCATCGCCGGAGCGTGCAGGTTGGACGATGCGATCGGTAGGGCCAGCGTCACGATCAGGGCCAGCAGCGCCCGCGGCGCGCGCTGGGCGCCCAGCCGGGTATGAACGGTCAGGGTCTGAAGATGGCCCTTGATCCAGCGGGCCCTCTGCGGTCCCCATTGGGCCAGGGAGGTGGGCGCGGTCTCCAGGGTCGGGCGGTCAATCGTGCCCAGACGGTAGCCCGCGCGGGCCAGGCGGAAGCCAATATCCGCATCCTCCGTCACATTGTAGGCGTCCCAGCCGCCTACGGCGCGTAGAGGGGCCGCCTTGAAGTGATTGCTGGTGCCGCCCAGCGGGAACGGTAGACCCCATTGCGCATAGGCCGGCAGCAGCACCTCGAACAGGGCGGCATATTCCAGCTGGAACTGGTGGGGAATGAAGGCCGGATGGTGCGGCGTTTCGATCCGCAAGGGCGCTTGCAGACAGGCCAGGCTCGAATCCTCAGCCGCGAAGCGGGCCGCCGCCTCGCGCAGCTGCAGCGGATCGGGGGCGTCCTCGGCGTCGTAGATGACCACCAGATCACCCTTGGCCCAGGTCAGGGCCTCGTTGCAGGCGCGAGGCTTGGTGCGCGGGACGCCCGGCGGAACCACCAGAACCTGGATGAACGCGGGCAGGTCCAACGCCCGAAACGCCGATCGGGTCGCCAGATCGTCCGCCTCCAGCACGATCAGCGCCTGCAGGCGGTCACGCGGGTAGTCGAGCCGATCCAGATGGGCCACCAGTTCGGCCGCGACCTCGGCTTCGCGATAGAGCGGTACTATCAGGGTGTAGGGGGGCAGGGCTTCGTCCGGCAAGGGTGTCGCACCCTTCGCGATGCGCGGTGTGAACATCGCCGCCAGTCGGATCAGCGCCCCGCCTAGGAAGACGACGAAAAAGCTCCAATAGACGCCGGCGAACAGATCCTGCGGATCGAGCACGCCGAGGATCAGCGCGAGCAGCGCCGCCGCGCAGGCGACCAGCCTCTGTCGCGCGCCCAAGCTGACGTGCTGACCTCGTCTCGGCTCCGCGTCCGAAAGGCGGGGCTCATCCTCGAAAATCGCCGCCGCTGCTACGTTCTCCGGGGCCGCGCCCCGCTGTTCGCGCGCCATGTCGCCTCCCGACCAGTCCGCTGACCCATCGGGATGCGAATAGGATGAATGCAACCCATGCGTGTCAAATGAAAAAACACGCGTTTCAGGTTCGGCGCCGCGTCGCTTGCGACGGCTGGGTGATTCCCGTTTAGTGTCTGAGATCGGGGAACCGCAGGGGAAGTCTGGTTGTGACGCTTGTTTTGAAGAAGCCGCATAAATCCGCGCGAAAGCCCAAGGGCGACGGGCATTTGCGTCGTGGCGAGATCCTCGCGGCCGCCGAGAAGATCTTCATCGCCGAGGGCTATGCCGGCGCGACGATCCGCAAGATCGCCGACGCGGTCGGGGTGTCGTCCACCGCCCTCTACATGCATTTCCGCGACAAGGATCAGATCCTGCTCGAGATCAGCGACGGCGCGATCGAGCGGCTGCTGAATCTCAACACCGATGTCGCCGGCCGGCCGATCGACCCGGTCTCCCGGGTGCGGCTGATGCTCGAAGCCTATATGCGCTTCGCCCTGGAGAACCCGAACACCTACGAGTTGGTGTTCTGCGGTTCGGGCGCCGCGATCTCGGTGGAGAAGCAGGCCGGCACCCTGGAGCTCGGCGACCGCTGCTTCGAGAAGTTCAGTGAGCCCTTCCGCGAGATCGCCGCCTCGGGACGCTTGCGGTCCGGCACGGCTCAGAGCGCCGCCGAGGTGCTGTGGGCCGGCTGTCACGGTCTGGTGTCGCTGCTGATCACCAAACCCAACCGGACCTGGTCGTCGTCCGACGAGCTGATGCATGTGATGCTGGATGGTCTGCTGTACGGTCTGGTCACGGACTGACTTGATGCTCCTCGCCCGCGCGCTCGCCGCCGTCGCGGCGGCGATGATCATCGCCCCGCCGGCGGCCGCGTCCGGGGTCAGGGTGATGTCGCTCGATTCCTGCGCGGATCAGTATGTCCTGGCCCTGGCTCCGCGAGAGACCATCGTGGGCGTGTCCTACCGGGCCGGAGCGCCCGATTCCTATATGCGCGACGCCGCCGTCGGCCTGCCGCGTCGCCGCGCCACGGTCGAGAGCCTCGTCGCGGCGCGGCCGGAGGTGGTTGTGCGGTACTGGGGCGGCGACGCGCGACTGGTTTCAGCCCTTGAACGCCGGGACGTGCGCACCGTGCGGATCGATGACGCCGCTGATTTCGCGGGCGTGCGGGCCAATGTACGGCGGGTCGCCGAGGCGCTGGGCCGGAGCGCCGCGGGCGAAGCGCTGGTCGCGCGGATGGACGCGAAGCTGACCGCCGCGGCCGGGGCATGGAAGGGCGAGCGCGCGCTTTACCTGACCCCTGGCGGCTTTACGGCGGGGCGGGGCACCTTGATCGACGCCATGCTGCGGGCGGCGGGACTGTTGAACGCCAGCACTCAAGCCTTCTTCACGCCCGTGCCGTTGGAAGCGATGGTCATGCGCCCGCCCCGCGCCGTCGTGCTGGGGTTCTTTGACCTGACCCGCGCGGGTTCGGACCGTTGGGGGCCGGGCCGCCATGTCGCCCTGCGGCACGTCACCGACCAGCGAACGATCGCCTCGCTGCCGGGGGCGGTGGTCGGCTGTCCGGCCTGGTTCGCGGCCGACGGCGTCGCCCTGCTGGCCAAGAAGGCGGTCGCGCGATGAGTCTGGTTCGCCTTTGCCTGATCATGCTGGCCCTGCTGGCCCTGGCGGCGGCGGTCGCCATCCTGCTGGGCGAGACGCCCCTGTCGCTTGGGCAGTACCTGCAGGCCCTGACTCATCCCGCGTCCCCGCCGGGCGAGGTGCTCTGGACCATCCGGGCGCCGCGCGTGGCCATGGCCATCCTGGTCGGCGGCGCGCTTGGCCTGGCCGGGGCGACCATGCAGGGGCTGCTGCGCAACCCCCTGGCCGATCCCGGCGTGCTGGGCGTGTCGGCGATCTCGGGCCTCGGGGCGGCCCTGGCCATCGCCGGCGGACTGGCGGCGGTCCCCGGCGCGATCGAGCTCTCGGCCCTGGCCGGCGCCCTGGTCGCCGGCGGGGCGGTGGTCGCCATCGCTCTTCGCCTTCGCGAGCCCGAGGCCCTCATCCTGTTCGGTGTGGCGATCTCGGCGTTCGGCGGCGCCTTGACGGCCCTCGTATTCAATCTGGCGCCGTCGCCCGTGGCGATCGCCGAGATCCTGGCCTGGCTGATGGGGTCGGTCGAGAACCGGGACTGGACCGACAGTCTGCGCGCCATCGTTCCGATGGCGGTGGGCGCGGCCTTGTGTTTGAAGGCCGGGCGCGGCTTGCGGATGCTGACCCTGGGCGAGGAGGCGGCGCGAATGTCGGGTCTGCCCATGCCACGCCTGCGCGCCTACGCCGTGGCCGGCGCGGCTTTGCTGACCGGGGCGGCCGTGGCCGGGGCGGGGGTGATCGGCTTTGTCGGCCTGGCCGCTCCGCACATGGTGCGGGCGCTGGTCAAGGATGATCCGCGCCGGATTCTGTGGCCCTCGGCCCTGGCCGGGGCGCTGCTGCTGGTGGTGGCCGACCTGGCCGCGCGCCTGGCGCCCACCGATCAGGAGCTGAAGCTGGGCGTCGTCACCGCCCTGTTCGGCGCGCCGGTCTTCGCGCTGCTGGCCTGGCGCGCGGCCCGGAGCTGGCGGTCATGACGGCGGCCTGGACCCTGAACGGCGTCAGCGCGCGCCTGAACGGCAAGCGGGCGCTGGACGCGGCCGATCTCGTCGCCTGGCCAGGCGAGGTCGTCGGCGTGGTGGGGCCCAACGGCGCGGGCAAGACCAGCCTGCTGCGGGCGGGCCTTGGCCTGCTACCCCTGACCTCTGGCGAGGCCCGGCTCTCCGGTCAGCGGCTCGATCAGCTGACCGCCGCCCAGCGCGCGGGGTTGGTCGGCTATCTGCCGCAGGACCGCCGCGTGGCCTGGAACCTGCCGGCCGAGGTGGTCGCCGGGCTCGGCGCGATCGATCTGCCCGAAGTCCAGGCCCTGATCCTGGCGCGTGATCGCCTGGCGAGCGTCGGCGCGGGAGACCTGGCGACGCGAGGCGTGCTCGACATGTCGGGGGGAGAGCGGGCGCGCGTCCTGCTGGCCAGGCTGCTCTGCGCGCGCGCGCCGCTGTTGGTCGCCGACGAACCGATCGCCGGGCTGGATCCAGATGCGCAACTTCTGACGCTGGACCTGTTGCGCGCGGAAGCGGCGCGCGGCGCGGCGGTGGTGGTCACGCTGCACGATCTGAGCCTGGCCGCCCGTTGCTGCGACCGCGTGATCGTGCTGGACCAGGGGCGCGTCGCCGCCGAGGGTGTCCCCGGCGTCGCCTTGGCGTCAGATGTCCTGGCGCGCGTGTTCAAGCTGGACGGCGCTTTGGTCGAAAGCCCGGCGGGGCCCGTGCT
Organism: Alphaproteobacteria bacterium; assembly: GCA_018895795.1. Taxonomy (GTDB): domain Bacteria; phylum Pseudomonadota; class Alphaproteobacteria; order Caulobacterales; family Caulobacteraceae; genus Caulobacter. The sequence goes on along the minus strand of JAHINZ010000214.1, from coordinate 2,930 downwards.
GGCGGCCCGCCGGCTCTAGGTCAGGGCTGGTCGGGCGCCGCATAGGCCTGGGCGACCGACGGCGTGTAGACATAGCCGCCCCGCTGAAGATCGCGCGACAACGTCAGGGGCGCGGTCCCGCCATTGAGGCGCGCGCGATAGACCATCATCGTTTCCAGGGTGCGCATCACATAGTTGCGGGTCTCGGAAAACGGAATGCATTCGATGAAGTCGAGCGGGTCGGTGGACGCGCCGCGCGGATCACCGCACAGGGTCGCCCACTGAGCGGGGCGCCCAGGGCCGGCGTTATAGGCCGCCGCGGCCATGATGTAGGAGCCGCTGAAGGTGTCGACCATGCTGCCCAGATAGGTCGAGCCCAGGCGCATGTTGTACGAGGCGTCGGACAACCGGTCGACGGAATGCTTTTCACCCAGCTGGCGGGCGACGATCGCGGCGGTGGCCGGCATCAGTTGCATCATGCCGCGCGCGCCCGGGGCGGAACGGGCGGAGGGATCAAAATTGCTCTCCTGGCGCGAGATCGAATAGACGAAGGCCGTCTCGGCCGCGCCGGGACCCGGCGTGAAGTGATGATCCAGCAGCGGGTAGCCCCGCTCGGCCAGGATGAAACCACGCTGGGCCGCCGTGCGCACGGCGCGCATCGCCAAGTCCTGATCGCCGGAACCGCGGGCCATATCGACCAGCAGGGCCGATTCCTCGGCGCTGGGCAGGGTGTCGTCGATGAACAGCACCAGGGAGCGGAACTGGTCCTTCGCTCCGATGTCGGACAGCATCCGGGCGGCGCGAACCAGTTCGCGACCCATGAAGCGCGTGCGGTCGGCCTGGGTGATGGTGGGGTCGCGATCGAGCTTGATCTGGGTCATGCCGGCCTTTTCGGCCGCCAGCTGTCCGTAGAAGGTGGTGATGTGGCGGGCGCCCTCCGAATAGAAGGATTGGGCGGCAATCGGGTCGCCCTGGGCCTCGGCCGCGCGGCCCTGCCAGTAAAGGGCGCGGCCTCGGGTGATCGGCGACGCGCCGATCTGGGCGATGGCGCCGAAGTGCCTGGCCGCCGCATCGGGCTTGTTCAGACGCGTCAGGGCGATCCAGCCCGCATAGAACTCGGCCTCGGCGGCGTCCGCGCCGGAGGTCAGGCCCGTATTGGCTGAAATCTTATAGGCGGTCTGGCTGTCGCCCGACTTCAGGGCCGAGACGACCAGCGCCCGACGTTCTCGCCAAACCAGGGCGGCGGCGTCGTCGGTCGGCGGCGGGGAAGGGTAGTTGACGGCCAGTTCCATCGCCTGGGTGTCCAGGCCCTTGCGACGCAGATAGGCGCCGCGCTCGAAAGCCACCCCGGGCGAGGCCTGATCCGCAGGCGTCAGGGTCGCATAGAGGCTGTTGGCGTTGCCGGCGTTTTGTCGATAGGCGATCCGGACCTCGGCGGCGGCCTGCTGGTCGGTGGGCAACAGGGCGACGATGGCGCGGGCGGCGGGGCCTTGCGGGCCGTACAGCAGGATGTCCGCGCGGCGTGCGTAGTCGTCGGCGGTCAGCATCGATCCGAACCGCGCCGCCATGGCGCCCTGTGCGTCGGCTTCGAAGACCTCGTCGCGCCAGACATGGCGGATCAGATCGACGGCCTTCTGATTTTGACCTTTGGCCTGATAGGCCGAGGCCAGGGCCATGGCGCCTTCGGCGGTGGCCGGGTCGCCGCCGCCGAACCAGGCGATGACGCGGTCGGGATCGAGGCCCGAAACGGAGAGCTGCTTTTCGGCGGCGCTCTCACGACGGCCGGGGCGCGGCCAGCCGGCCAGATCGCGACGCGCGGCGTCGAGTTCGAAGAAGCTCATCGCCTCGGCGCAGCTGTCGACCAGGGCCCAAAGCGCGATCTTTCGGGCCAGCGGGTCTTGCAGGCTGTCCATCGCCGAGCGCGTGCGAGAGACGTCGCCCGACTTGGCGGCGGCCAGCGCCACGCGAAGGTTTTCCGCGTCGACGTCCGACAGGGTTCCGGCGATCGCGGTCGGCGGCGTCGTCACCAGGGCGGACGCGCTGGAGGGTTGATAGGGAACCGGTCCGGCCGTCTGGGCGTCGGCGACGCCGCTGACCAGCGCGAGGCTGGCGGTTCCGAACATGATCCGACGCAACACTGAAGCCAAAACGCGCTCTCCTTCACGCACCGTCGAATCGAACCGACGGCCGTTTATGCAATTCATCTAGCCCCAAGACCGCTAAGGAACGGTTTTTCTGAGACCCTCGGGGCTTGACCCTCGGGCCTTGGCCGATCAAACCGCAGGCAACTCCATCGCGCCAGTTGCGGGACGACGGGGCCGGGACATATTGTCCGCACCCATCGTCCCGCCGCAACCTTCGCGGCGCCTTTGTCACGGCAAATTGCAAGTTATGGTCCATTCTCCGTTCAAAGGCGTCATTCCGGCTCTGATTACGCCCTTCCGCGATGGCGTCGTGGACGAGGGGGCCTATGTGGCCCTCGTCGAGCGCCAGATCGCCGGCGGCGTGCATGGCGTCGTGCCGGTCGGCACCACGGGTGAAACCTCCACCCTCAGCCACGATGAACACAAGCGCGTGGTCGAGCTTTGCGTGCGGACGGTCAGGGGGCGCGTGCCGGTCATCGCCGGCGCGGGCAGCAACTCCACGGCCGAGGCCATCGAGCTGGCCCAGCACGCCAAGGCGGTCGGCGCCGACGCCGCCCTGGTGGTGACGCCCTACTATAATCGTCCCAGCCAGGAGGGACTGTACCGCCATTATGAGGCGATCAACAACGCCGTCCAGTTGCCGGTGCTGGTCTACAATGTGCCCACCCGCACCAGCGTCGACATCTCCAACGAGACCCTGGCGCGCCTCGCGAAGTTGCCCAACATCGTCGGGATCAAGGACGCCACCGGCGACCTGACCCGGGCCAGCCTTCAGCGCCTGCTGTGTGGCGAGGATTGGGTCATGCT
>JAHINZ010000213.1 GCA_018895795.1 Alphaproteobacteria bacterium | reverse complement strand
GCGGTGTTCAACACGCCCTCGCATCACCGGGTGCACCACTCGCGCAACGCCCGCTATCTGGACGCCAATTACGCCGGCATCCTGATCATCTGGGACCGGATGTTCGGCACCTTCATCTCCGAGGTCGACGAAGAACCCTGCCGTTACGGCACGGTGAAGAACCTCGGCAATTTCAACCTGCTGACCAATGTCTTTCACGAGTTCATCGGCATCGGCAAGGATCTGGCCGGCGCCAAGTCGCCGCGCGAGGCGATCGGCTATGTGTTCGGACCGCCCGGCTGGAGCCCCGACGGCTCGCGCGATACGTCGCACACGCTGAAAGCCAAGTGGCGGGCGCGGATGGAGGCGGAGGAGGCGTCGGCCGCGGTGAAGGACGCGGCGGAGTAGGCCGCGTCAGTCCCGCAGCAGCGGCAGGCTCAGTCCGCCGGTCGGACGGGCGGTGAGGATCTCGCTGCGGAAGCGGAACAGCTCGGCGGGCCGGCCGCCGGTCTCGGCGTCGAGGCGGCCCAATCCCTCGACCAGCTCCTCGCGCTCGACGACGCGGCGAAAGTTCTGCTTGTGCAACGGCACGCCGGCGATGGCCTCGACCGTGCGCTGCAGGGTCGAGAGGGTGAATTCGGGCGGCGTCAGTTCGAACACCACCGGCCGATACTTGATCTTGCCGCGCAGCCGCGACAGGCCGGTGGCCAGGATGCGACGGTGATCGGAGATCATCGGCTCGCCCAGGGCCGCCGACAGGGCGACGGGCTCGGCCGGATCATCGCCGTCGGCCCGGGCCTGGTCGCGCGCCGCTTCCGGGGCCAGGCCGGCCTCATACAGCAGCTCATAGCGTTCCAGCACCCGCTCCTCGTTCCACGGCGCGCCGTCGAGGGCGAAGGCCAGGCGGGCGCGGGACCATTGGGCGGCGTCGTCGCCCGCCCATCGCCGCAGGGCCGGGGCCAGAACCTCGTCCACGAGGGCGGGGCGGCCCTGGCGCCAGTCCTCCCAGGGAAAGAACCGCGACCAGGGAGCCCAGACCGTGTCGGGGGCGTCGGTGTCGACCGCGTCGGGCGTCAGGCCCAGATAGCCGACCGAGACCACCCGCGCCGCGCCGGCCCCGACCTCGGCCCGCGGGGCGTCACGGCCCTTGTCGCCGAACGTATAGAGCTGTTCGACATAGCCCAGCTGGAAGCGGGTCTGCTCGGTGACGAAGGCCCGCAGACCCAGTTCGAAGGTGCGGTGGGACTGCGGATCGAATGGACCGAACGGCAGGCCGGGCAGGGGGGAGGCGACGTCGGTGACGGCGTCATGGGGGCGCACGGTCAGCACGACCGCCTCGCCGTCGCGGATGGCGACCACCACGGCCGAGAGGCCGATGACGACGGAGGCGCTCATCGGGGCGGGCTCATACGGTCGCCAACGCGCTGTTGGGCGCGGACTCGAAGCCCGCCGCCTTGGACAGGACATGGAACCGCTGGACGTAGTGCGCCTGGGCCTCGAACGGCGGCTGGGGCGTGATCAGCAACTCGTAGCCCACCGGCGGCGCGCCGAAGATGGCCAGGGATTCGGCATGCTCGAACCCCGCCAACTGCGTGGCCTCGAAGAAGGCGCAGGCCCGGTCGGCCTGCTTGATCAGCTTCTTGATCGCCGCCGGGGTCTTCACCGGCAGGCCAAAGCGGATATGGATGGCGTCTTCCAGTCGCGCCTCGAAATCCTTGTAGCTGACGCCCAGCGCCGCCTTGAACGGGCTGATCATGTCGCCGATCACATATTCCGAGGCGTCGTGCAGCAGGGCCGCGAGGCGCCAGCGCGGCTCGAGGTCGGGCTTGATATGGGCGGCGATCGCCTCGACCACAAGGCTGTGCTGGGCGACGGAAAAGCCATGCTCGCCAATCGTTTGGCCGTTCCAGCGGGCGACGCGGGCCAGGCCGTGGGCGATGTCCTCGATCTCGATGTCCATCGGCGACGGGTCGAGCAGATCCAGTCTCCGACCGGAGAGCATCCTCTGCCACGCGCGGGGCGCGCCGCCCTTATGCAGCCCTTTGGCCACGAGATCGTTCCTCTCGGTAAGGGGACCTGACTGACCCATCGATTGACAAAGATCAATGATCGGCCTGACCTGACCTGTGGAAATGCGCGTCAAAGGAGTTCGATCATGAGCTGGGCTAGAATCATGGCTCCCCTGGCGGGGGCGCAGACCGATCGCGGACTGCTGACATCCGCGGCTGTCCTGGCCGCGGCTTTCGACGCGGAGCTGGCTTGTATCCACGCGCCCGCCGACATGGCCGACCTGATGCCCTGGATGGGCGAGGGGTTCATGGGCGGCGTCCAGGTCACGGCCCTCGAAAGCCTGAAGGAAGCGGCCATCGAAGGCGCGCGCGCCGTCGCCGCCTTGGCCGCCGAGATCGGCTATTCGCGGACCCGGGTGATCAGTCTGGACTCGCCGGTCTGGGCGGGTCTGGCGATGGAAGGTCGTCTGTCGGACGTCATCGTGTTCGACGACGCCGCCGCGCGTGGCAAGGGTCCGCTTGCGGAAGCCTTCCAACAGCTGGTCGCCGACGAGCAGCGTCCCGTGGTCGTGGCGCGTCCCGGCTTGAAGGTCGGCGGCGTCGCCCTGGTGGCGTGGGACGGCGGCAAGGAAGCCAGCCGGGCCGTGCGCACGGCCTTGCCCCTTCTGCAAAAGG
>JAHINZ010000212.1 GCA_018895795.1 Alphaproteobacteria bacterium | reverse complement strand
TCAAGGAAACCCAGATGGCCCGCCTGCGGATCGGCCAGCGGGTGCAGGTCCATGCCGACGCCTTCGGCGACGAAGCCATCAGCGGCCACATCGAGAGCTTCGCCCCGGCCACCGGCCAGGAGTTCGCTCTGATCCCCGTCGAGAACGCGGTGGGCAATTTCACCAAGATCACCCAGCGCCTGCCGGTGAAGATCGCCGTTGATCCGTCCAAATACGGCGCGGCCCTGCGTCCGGGCCTGTCGGTCGAGATCAAGGTCGATGTCCGCGATCGCTCGGGTCCCTCCTTCGCCGAGGCCGGCCAGGCCTCGCCACAGGTGGCCCGGGAAGGGACCGCGCGCTAGCGCCCGGCCATGACCACCGCCGCCATCCCCGTTTCCGGCGCCGCGACGCCCGCGACGCCGCAGGTCGACTGGACCAAGCTGTTCCTCGGCTTTGGCGCCATGGTCATCGGCCAGTTCATGGCCATTCTCGACATCCAGATCGTCGCGGCCTCGCTGCCCCAGATCCAGGCCGGGGTGGGCGCCAGCGCCGACCAGGTCAGCTGGATCCAGACCGCCTATCTGATCCCCGAGGTCGTGATGATCCCGCTGTCGGGCTATCTGTCGCGGCTGTGGGGCACCCAGAAGGTCTATCTGGCCTCGTGCGCCGGTTTCATCATCATGAGCGTGCTGACGGGCTTGTCCTCGTCGATCGACATGATGATCCTTACCCGCGCCCTGCAGGGATTCATCGGCGGGGCGATGATCCCGACCGTGTTCGCCGTGGCCTTCACGGCCTTCCCGCCCGAGCGCCGGATCACCGCCAGCGTTATCATGGGGCTGATCGTCACCCTGGCGCCGACGGTAGGGCCTACCCTGGGCGGTCACCTGACCGAATGGCTGAGCTGGCGCTGGCTGTTCTTCATCAATGTGCCCACCGGCCTGATCGTGCTGTTCGGCGTGGCCCGCTGGGGCGAGTTCGACAAGGGCGATCCCAGCCTGTCCAAGGGCTTCGACTGGTTTGGCCTCGGGGTCATGGCCACCTTCCTGATGAGCCTGCAGTTCGTGCTGGAAGAGGGCGCCAAGAACAGCTGGTTCCAGGACGACGGCATCCTGGCCCTGGCCCTACTGGCCGTCGTCTCCGGCGTGCTGTTCGTCTGGCGATCCCTGACCTACGGAAACCCGATCGTCGAGCTGCGAGCCTTTTCCAATCGCAACTTCTCGGTCGGCGTGCTGATGACCGCGGTGTCCGGGGCCAGCCTGTTCGGCGGCACCTTCCTGCTGCCGCAGTTCCTGGGCCGGGTGCGGCACTATTCGGCGTCGGAGGTCGGCACCACCATGGTCGTCTCGGGCCTGTCGATGTTCCTGACCGGTCCGATCGCCGGCCGCCTGGTGCGCAAGACCGACCCGCGCGTGCCGATGTTCGTCGGCTTCATGCTGGCCGGCTGGGGCATGTACATGGCCCATGGCGTGACCAAGGACTGGGGATTCTGGGAGTTCGCGGGGGTTCAGGCCTGTCGCGGCGTCGGCGTGATGATCGCCATGATCGCCACCCAGCAGATCACCATGAGCACCTTGCCGCAGAGCATGGTCAAGAACGCCTCGGGCCTGGTGAATCTGTCGCGCAATACCGGCGGGGCCATGGGCCTGGCCCTGCTGGCCACCAGCATCTCGCAGCAGACGGCGCTCTACTATAATTCGCTCTCGTCCAGCGTGACGGCCGGTAATGCCGAGGCCCAGGGCATGATGACCGGCCTGGCCGCCCGCATGGGTCAGCTTGGCGTCGCCGATCCCGACGGCGCGGCGCGCAAGGCTTTTTCCGGCTTCCTGCAGCAGCAGGCCACCGTCCTGGCCTTCGGCGACAGCTTCACCTTGCTGGCCTTCGGCTGCTTCATCGCGGCGGGCGTGTCCCTGCTGGCCAGTCCGGCCAAGAACGCCCCGCCGCCGCCCTCGGACGCGCACTGATGCCCAGGGTTCCCGGACAAATCGACGTCGCCAAGACCGAGGCCATTCTGGACGCCGCCGTCGAGGTGATCGGCCAGCGCGGCCTGGCGGCGCCGATGGCGGCCATCGCCCGCCGCGCCGGCGTCTCCAAGCAGACGGTCTACAATCACTATGGCTGCAAGGCCGAGCTGATCCGGGCCCTGATGGAGCGCCGGGTGGCTCTGATCACCGCGCCCCTGCGCAGTCCGGCGGCCGAAAAAAAGCCCCGCGAGGCCCTGGAGGCCTATGCGCGCTCCATGCTGGAAACGGTGATCAACGCCAACAGCTATTCGGTGATGCGGGTGATCATCCAGGGCGCCGACGCGATGCCCGACATCGCCCACGAAGTGTTCGAGGCCGGACCCCGTCAGGCCCGTCGACAACTGGCGCGATTTCTCGAGACCGAAACCCGCCTGGGCCGCCTGAAGGTGGAGAACTTCGACCAGGCCGCCGAGTTCTTTTCCGGCATGGTGTTGGGCCACAGTCAGTTGCGCGCCCTGCTGCGCCTGCCGTCCGACAAGACCCGGGAAGAGTTCGACAGCCTCGCGGGCGAGGCCGCCGAACGCTTCTTAAGGGCCTACGCCCCCTAAGGGGCTCAGGCTTCCGCTTCGTCGGGCATGCCCATCATGTGGAAGCCGGCGTCGACGTGGACCACTTCGCCGGTGGTCGAGCGGCCCAGGTCCGAGGCCAGCCACAGGGCGCAGCCCGCGACGCCTTCCATCGAGGTGTCTTCCTTCATGGCGCTGAACGCGCGGCCCTGGGCGATCATGCCCCGGCCGCCCGAGATGCCCGCCAGGGCCAGGGTGCGCATCGCGCCGGCCGAGATGGCGTTGCAGCGAATGCCCTTGGGGCCCAGGTCGCGGGCGATATAGCGGGTGCAGGCCTCGAGCGCCGCCTTGGCCACGCCCATGGTGTTGTAGTTGGGGATGGTCCGCTCCGACCCCAGATAGGTCATGGTGATCAACGAGCCGCCATTGGGCATGAGCTTGGCGGCGCGCTTGGCCACGTCGACGAAGCTGAAGGCCGAGATGTTCAGGGCCAGCAGGAAACCCTCGCGGGTGGTGTTGTCGACGAACGAGCCCTTCAGCTCGTCCTTGTTGGCGAAGGCCACCGAGTGGACCACGAAGTCGATCGCGCCGAACTTTTCTTCGATGGCCGCGAAGGCGGCGTCCATCGAGGCGTCGTCGGTGACGTCGGCCGGGACGAGGGTGGTCACGCCGATGCTCTCGGCCAGCGGCCGGACGCGACGCTCAAGGGCCTCGCCCTGATAGGTAAAGATCATTTCGGCGCCCTGGGCGGCCAACTGGCTGGCGATGCCCCAGGCGATGGAGTTGTGATTGGCCACGCCCATGACGAGGCCCTTCTTGCCCCGCATCAGCTCGCCCTTGGGGAATGCGTAATCGTCGGCCATGGCTTGGCTCTCCTGAAATCCTTGTGCGCTAGCTAGCAGGCGCGCCCGTCCGGCGGAACCCTTCAGGCGGGATCGACGTCGAACGACAACGGCGGCAAGCCGGCCAGACGGCGTGCGTGAACGGTGTCGAACGCGGCTTCCAGGCGGCGGGCAAAGGCTGGTGGGTTAAACACCGGCGAAGCGCGCAACGCCTTTTCCAACCGGGCCTTGACCGCGTTGAGCGCCGCAATGTCACCGGCCAGGCGCGCGGCGATCGCGACATACGCCTGTTGATCAGCGGCAATCAGATCCGACAGGCCCAGCGCCGTCAGCAGGCTAGCCCCCACCCGGCTGGCGAAGCTCTCGCCCGGCAGGGTCAGCAGTGGAACCCCCCTGCGCAAGGCGTCGCTGGCGGTGGTGTGGGCGCCGTAGGGCCAGGTGTCGAGCGCCAGGTCGATCAGGGTCTGGCGCGCCAGATGCTGGTCGTGCGGCGCGGGCGCGGCGAACACCAGGCGGTCGACGGCGATCCCCGCCCGGACAGCCTCGGCGCGCAGGTGGGTCTCGACGCCGGGCGCGCCCGCATAGAGCCACAGAACGCCGGCCGGGGCGGCGCGCAGCACGCTCATCCAGACCGCGAAGACCTGCGGTGTGATCTTGCCCGGATTGTTCAGACAACCGAACACGAAGCCGTTGGGGGGCAGACCCGCCGCCGCGCGGGTCGGCGCGTCCGGCGTCGACCTCAGGCTGTCATTGGGCTGATAGAGCGGCAGCCGGATCACCGCCTCGGCATAGTCTCGCTCGCTCCCTGGCGGCAGGACCACCGGATCGGCGAGGATGTAGTCACCGTAGGCCGCGGCCAGGGTTCCAGGATAGCCCAACCAGCTGATCTGAACCGGCGCGGCGCGATGGGCCAGGATCCCGGGCCGGCCGTCCTGGGTGTAGCCTTTCAGGTCCACCGCGATGTCGACGCCCATCGATCGCGCCAGGGCCGCGACGGCGCTGTCGGACATCCGCCGCACGTCGATCCGACGCTCGAACGCCGCGTTCAGCCGGTCGCGCAGCGGGCCGCCAAGCTCGGGCCCATAGGACAGGGCGATGATCTCGAACCGCGCCCGGTCATGCGCCTCCAGGACCCCGGCCAGCAGCCGCGCCGTGGCGTGATCGTGCAGGTCGGCCGACAGATAGGCGACACGGAGGCGGTCGCCGGCGGGCCGCGCGGGCCAGACCGGTTCCGGACCGCTCCGCGGCGCGGCGAGCCCGGCGCAAGCCTTGTGCAGGGCGGGGTCGTCGAACGCCGCCAGGGCCGCGAAGGGGCTGATGGCCGGCCGTCCCGCCGCGATCTCGGCCCGCACCAGGCCGCGCAGGGCGTCATCGTCGCGCCAGTCGCAGGTCTGGCGGCGGGCATGGAGCAGGTCACCCAGGGCGCGCGGATAGCGGGGGTCCAGGGCGACCACCGCCTCCAGGTCCACGGCCGCCTCGGCGGAACGACCCAGCAGCGACAGCAGGGCGGCGCGGTTGGCCAGGGCGCGAGGCTCGCGCGGCGCGGCCTGGATAGCCCGGTCGTGGGCCGCCAGGGCCTGATCAAACCGGCCCAGGTCCGACAGGGCGGCGCCCAGATTACACAGGACGTCGGGAAAGCCGGGCGAGAGCACCAGGGCCTCCTGATAGCACTCCAGGGCCTTGTCGGGCCGCCCCAGGCGGCGCAGGGCCACCCCCTTGGCGTTCAACACCACGAGATTGTCGGGATCACGCGCCAGGGCGGCGTCGCAGGCGCTCAGGGCGTCATCGTCGCGACCCAAGGCGACCAGGGCCGCGGCGCGGGCCGACAGAACCCCCGGACGGATCGGATCCAGGCCCAGCGCCCGGTCCAGGGCGATCAGGGCGTCCTCGGTCTGGCCCAGCGACAGCCGCGCCGCGCCAAGCAGGTGCCAGGCCTCGATCGAGGTCGGCTGGTCGCGGACCAAGCCTTGGCACAGCTCGGCCGCCTCGGCGGCGCGGCCGGCGCGGAACAGGTCGTAGGCGTGGCGCGCGGTCATCCGAGGCTCCGGAGCGCCCCGCCGGCCGTCAGACCTTGCTGAGGATCAACGTGCCGTTGGTGCCGCCAAAGCCGAAGCTGTTGGACATCACCGTGGTCAGTTCGCGGTCGGCGCGCTCCAGCAGGATCGGCAGGTCGGCGAATTCGGGGTCGAGGTTGTCGATATTGGCGCTCTTGGCGGCGAAATCGGCGCCCAGCATCAGGATCGAATAGATCGCCTCCTGCGCCCCGGCCGCGCCCAGACTGTGCCCGGTCAGCGACTTGGTCGAGGAGATCAACGGAGCCTTGTCGCCGAACACCGTGCGCACCGCGCCCATCTCCTTGCTGTCGCCGACCGGCGTCGAGGTGCCGTGCGGGTTCAGATAGTCGATGGTCCGGCCACCGGCCTGGTCCATGGCCAGCTTCATGCAGCGGGCCGCGCCCTCGCCCGACGGCGCGACCATGTCGAAGCCGTCGGAATTGGCGGCGTAGCCGACGATCTCGCCATAGATCTTGGCCCCGCGCGCCTTGGCGTGCTCGTATTCTTCCAGCACCACGATCCCGGCCCCGCCGGCGATCACGAAGCCGTCGCGGTCCTTGTCATAGGCGCGGCTGGCCACGGCCGGCCGGTCGTTGAAGTTGCTGCTCATGGCGCCCATGGCGTCGAACAGGTTCGACAGGGTCCAGTCCAGCTCCTCGCAGCCGCCGGCGAACATGATGTCCTGCTTGCCCATCTGGATCTGCTCGGCGCCCGCGCCGATGCAGTGGGCGCTGGTCGCGCAGGCCGAGCTGATCGAATAGTTGATCCCGCGGATCTTGAACCAGGTCGACAACACGGCCGACGGGCCTGAGCTCATGGCCTTGGGCACCGCGAACGGGCCGATCCGCTTGGGACCCTTTTCCCGGGTCGTGGCGGCGGCCTCGACGATCACCCGGGTGGACGGGCCGCCCGAGCCGACGATCAGGCCGGTGCGCTCGTTGGAAATTTCGGACTCTTCAAGACCCGAATCCGCGATCGCCTGTTCCATGGCGATGTGGGCGTAGGCCGTGCCGGGCGCCAGGAAGCGCGCGGCGCGACGATCGACCAGGGCCTCCCAGGAGTCGAGCTTGACCGTGGCGTGAACCTGGCAACGGAAACCCAGCTCGGCATAGTCCGGCGCGGCGACCACGCCGGATTTGGCTTCGCGCAACGAGGCGAGGACCTCGCTGGCGGTGTTGCCGATGGACGAGACAATACCCAGTCCAGTTACGACGACGCGACGCATGACACTTCCTCTTCATCTCCCCGGATCCACAGGGATCGACTCTTCAATGGTCGACCCTACGTGTGGATCACGACGCCATTTGTTCCGCGGTGAACAGGCCGACCTTCAAGTCCTTGGCCTCATAGATGGGTACGCCGTCGGCTTCCATCACGCCGTCAGCGATACCCATGACCAGCTTGCGGATGATCACGCGCTTCAGATCGATCTTGTAGGTCACCTTCTTGACGACCGGCGTCACCTGGCCGGTGAATTTCACCTCGCCGACGCCCAGGGCGCGGCCGCGACCGGGCGCGTCCGACCAGCCCAGGAAGAAGCCGACCAGCTGCCACATGGCGTCCAGGCCCAGACAGCCGGGCATCACCGGATCGCCGATGAAGTGGCAGGCGAAGAACCAGAGGTCGGGATTGATGTCGAATTCGGCCTCGACATAACCCTTGCCGTGCTTGCCGCCGTCTTTTTCGATGCGGACGATGCGGTCAAACATCAGCATCGGCGGAACGGGCAGCTGGGCGTTGCCGGGGCCGAACAGTTCGCCCCGACCACAGGCCAGGAGTTCGTCGAAGGTGAAGGAGCTCTGTTGCATGGGTCACGCCCTAGCACGACGGCGGGGCGCGCCTCAATGTTACTTTCGGTAACGCTCGTGAACGGTCCACGCGCCGCCGGGGCCGAGATCGGTCTCTAGGATTTGCATTGCACCTGGGAAGAGGCGCCCCAGATCTCGCTTTCACGCGCCCAGCCGTGCGCGCCGTCGGCCTTCAGCCGGCACCAGCCCTTCTCGCATTTGTCGAGATTGGCGGTGGATCGACCGCGCAGCCAGGCATTGATCTTCGCCCCCGGCTTGGGGCTGGCCAGCAGGGCCAGCGGCGTGGGCTGGGTGCGCATGGCGGTGCGATGGCCGTCGGTGGTGCGCCGATGCACCCAGGCCAGACCGCCCTCAGGGTCGCAGATGCGCCGCCATTCGCGGGTTTCAGCCACCACCTGCACCGGCAGGCCCTTGGCGCGATACACCCACAGCAGTCTGTGGGACTCGTCGGGGCCGTTGCGCGCATTGACGGTTTCGTACTTCAGCGAGACGTAGCGCGGCACGTCCAGACCCGACGGGGTGAGGCGCGGCGGATCGGCGGCGCCCGCCTGGGAGGCCAAACCCATCAGGGTTGCTCCGGCCAGGGCCCCAAACGAACGATGTTTACAATTCGACGGCATGTTGCTTGGCCCGACCGGGCCCCTTTGCTACAGGTTTTCAAACGCCCGTCAGAGAGAGCTTTTCAAACCGCCCATGGCAGCCCGCAAGCTCAAAGTCATCGTCACTCGCAAACTCCCCGATCCGGTGGAGACGCGGATGTGCGAGCTATTCGACACCGAACTCAACGTCACCGATAAACCGTTGACGGCGGATGAACTGGCGGACGCCATGAGCCGTTGCGACGTGCTGGTGCCGACGATCACCGACCGCATCGACTCGCGCCTTCTGTCGCGATCCGGCGATCGGCTCAAGCTGATCGCCAATTTCGGGGCCGGGGTCGACAATATCGACGTCGCCACCGCCAATGCGCGCGGCATCATCGTCACCAACACTCCCGGCGTGCTCACCGAGGACACCGCCGACCTGACCATGACCCTGATCATGGCCGCCTCGCGCCGCATCGTCGAAGGCGCCGAAGTGGTCAAGAGCGGCGGCTTCCATGGCTGGTCGCCGACCTGGATGCTGGGTCGCCGCCTCTGGGGCAAGCGCCTGGGCATCATCGGCATGGGCCGGATCGGCCAGGCCGTGGCCCGCCGCGCCAAGGCGTTCGGCATGCAGGTGCACTATCACAACCGCAAGCCGGTCAGTCCGCGCATCGCCGAGGAACTGGGCTGCACCTATTGGGAAAGCCTGGACCAGATGCTGGCCCGGATGGACTTCGTCTCGGTCAACTGCCCGCACACCCCGGCCACCTATCACCTGCTGTCGGCCCGCCGACTGAAGCTGCTGCGGCCGCACGCCATCATCGTCAACACCGCCCGCGGCGAGGTCATCGACGAAGGGGCCTTGGCCAACATGCTGGCCCGCGGCGACATCGCGGGCGCCGGCCTGGACGTCTATGAGCACGAGCCGGCGATCAATCCCAAGCTGCTGAAACTGCCCAATGTGGTGCTGCTGCCCCATATGGGCTCGGCCACGGTCGAGGGCCGGATCGACATGGGCGAGAAGGTCATCGTCAACGTCAAGACCTTCATGGACGGCCACCGCCCGCCGGACCGGGTGATCCCGTCGATGCTGTAGAGCGCCGCCGTCTAGACGCCGCCCTCAGCGCGTCGTCATGCCGCCGGCCATCCGGCCGAAGGTCTCGCCCAGGGCCTCGACAAGCTCGGGATCGGCTTCGGTCGCCGCCAGAGCCCGTCCCATCGCCGACGTCCACTGCGCCGCGAGCGCGGCGTCGATCGGCATGGCGCGGTGCAGCGACATCATGCAAGCCCCCGGATGCGCCGCGAACCAGTCGCGCGGCCCGCCGAGCCAACCGGTCAGGAAGCCGGTCAGCGAGTCGCGCATCGCCGTCAGGTCCGGCGCGTGCAGGGCGCGCAGCCGGGCATAGGCGGGATCGGCGTCCATCAGATCATAGAAGGCGTCGACCAGACGGCGGACGACCGGTCCGCCGCCCAAGACCTCGAAAGGCGTGTCGGCGCTGACGGTGCTGCTGGTCATGACGGCCTCGCTGGACGGAGACCCTTCAGTCGATGAGCACCCGCCGCGCCGCCTTGATCTGGCGCAAAGGCCGCAAATTCAAGGCTTGGTCGCGGCCGGATAGACCTTGGCCGTCAGCCAGGCCTTCAGATCGGCGGCGGAGCGTTCGGGAATCTGCTCCATCGGCACGTGGCCGACCCCAGGATAGGTGATCAGGGTCGCGCCAGGAATGGCGTCGGCGAACCGTCGCCCGTCGGCGACCGGGATCAGCTTGTCCTGCTGGCCGAACATCACCAGCGTCGGGGCGGTGATCCGCGCCAGCAGGGCCGGCGAGGCCGGGCGGCTCGGAACCGTCTGCAGGCTCAGCAGGATGTCGCGATGGCCCGACCCGCGCGCCAGGTCGACATAGCGATCAATCAGCTGGGGCGTCACCAGCTTGGGATCCACATAGCCGGCCTGCAGGCCCTGGCGGACCAGGGGTCGGGTGTCGATATTCTTCAGCAAGGCCCGGCCCAGAGGATAGCGCAGGACCCTGAAGATCATCACCTGGCTGTCGCCGGTCGAGGGCCAGCCGGCGGCGTCGACCAGAACCAGGCCGTCGAGCCGATCGGGATGATCGACGGCATAGGTCCAGGCCACCGCCCCGCCCATCGAATTGCCGACCAGGGTGAAATGCTGGGCCCCCAGGCGCGTGGCGACCTGGTCGATGATCGCCCCATAGCCTTGCCGGCCGCCGGCATAGCCCTGGTCAGCGCGGGTGAGCCCGTGGCCCGGCAGATCCAGGCTGATGACGCGATAGTCGCTGGAAAGCGCGCGGACCCAAGGCTCCCAAGCCTGCAGCGAGGCGGAATAGCCGTGCACCAGCACCAGGGTCGGCCCCTCGCGCCGTCCTTCGTCGCGGTAGTGAACATGCAAACCGCCCGGCAGGTCCATGAACCGCGAGGCTGGACTGGCGTAGCGGGCGTCCAGGACGTCGTACGGGATGTCGGATCGTTGCAGGAGCAACCAGCCCGTGACGGCCAACACCACGATCAAGGCCATGGCGATCAACAGACCGCGCCCAAGCGTCTTCATGCGCTTCTCCCCCGAGAACCTTGTTTCCCCGGAAGAAAGGCCCTCCCGGCCTCGCCGTCAAGCGGCGTCGGGCGCGACGGGGGATCAGGCTCGCATCGTGCCAGTGTCCATGAAGCGCTGGTGCCAGGACAGGGCCTCGCCCGGCAGGGACGGCGACTGCTGGCCGTAGGACCCAACCCGCGCCCGACGGTAGTAGTCGCGCAGCCCCGGCCGGTAGTCCGGATGGGCGCAGGTCTCGATGATCACCTCGGCCCGTTGCTTGGGCGACAGGCCGCGCAGATCGGCCAGGCCCTGTTCGGTGACCAGCACCTGCACGTCCTGAGTGATGTGGTCGACGTGGGACGCCTGGGGCACGATCGCCGAGATCTTGCCGCCCTTGGCCGTCGACGGCGTCATGAAGATCGAGACATAGGCGTTGCGGGCGAAATCGCCGGACCCGCCGATGCCGTTCTGGATGCGCGAGCCCATCACATGGGTGGAATTGACGTTGCCGTAGATGTCGGCTTCGATCAGGCCGTTCATGGCGATGCAGCCCAGGCGACGGATCAGTTCGGGGTGATTGCTGATCTCCTGGGGCCGCAGGATCATCCTGTCGCGGTAGCGACCCATGTCGGCGTTGAGGCGGGCGGCGGCCTCGGGGCTCAGCGAGAAGGCGGTGGCCGAGGCCATGCGCAGCTTGCCGCTGTCCAGCAGGTCGAGCATGCCGTCCTGGATCACCTCGGTATAGGAGGTCATATCCTCGAACGGACCATCAACCAGGCCCGTCAACACCGCATTGGCGATATTGCCGACGCCCGATTGCAGCGGCAGCAGCGCGGCGGGCAGGCGGCCCTTGGCGACCTCGTGGGCGAAGAATTCGAGAAGGTGGCCGGCGATGGCGAGCGCGGCGGCGTCCGGCGCGGCGAAGGGCAGGTTGCGGTCGGGCGCCTCGGTCTCGACGATGGCGACGATCTTGGCCGGATCGCAGCGGAAATAGGCTTCGCCGATCCGGTCATCGGGCCGGATCAGCGGAATCGGCACGCGATGCGGCGGCAGGGCGGTGCCGTAATAGATGTCGTGCATGCCCTCCAGGGCCGGGTTCTGCCAGCGATTGACCTCGAGGATCACCTTGCTGGCGCGATCCAGCCAGGTCTTGTTGTTGCCCACCGAGGATGACGGGATCAGCGCGCCGTCGGGACGAATGCCCGACACCTCGACCACCGCCGTGTCCAGCGGCCCCAGGAAGCCCTGCCAGGCCATCGGCGCGACCTGGCTCAGATGCATGTCGAAATATTCCATCTCGCCGCGATTGATCTTCTCGCGGGCGATGGGGTCGGAATTGTAGGGCAGGCGAAACTCGATGCCGTCACAGCGCGCCAGGGCGCCGTCCAGCTCCGGCCCCGTCGAGGCGCCGGTCCAGACCCGCAGCTTGAAGGGGTTTCCAGCGGCGTGTTCGGCCTCGATCCGGGCGGCCAGGGCCAGGGGAACAGCCTTGGGATAGCCCGAGCCGGTGAATCCGCTCATGCCGACGGTGCTGCCCGGCTCGATCAACGCCGCGGCGTCCTCGGCGCTCATCACCTTGGCCTTCAAGGCCTCGCATCCCATCCTGCTCATCTCGGACTCCCTCGCGCGCCTCTCGGGCAGGGGCTGCATAGCGCAAGATCGCGGATGATGACCCAAGGTAATCATCGCAAAAGCAAAGAGACTGCGGGGTTCTAGGCGTTCTCGCCCGCCGTGCGGCAGCCACAGGCCGGATCCGCCCCGATCCGCACGGTCCGGGTCTCGCCGGCCAGGGCGTCATAGATCAGCAGCCGGCCGATCAACGGATCGCCCGCGCTGGTGATCAGCTTCACCGCCTCCAGCGCCATCATCGACCCGATCACCCCGGCCAGGGCCCCGACCACCCCGACCCGGGCGCAGGTCTCGGCGTCCGGCGGAACGTCCGGCACCAGACAGCGATAGCAGGGCCGGCCCTGGAACACCCCGACCTGGCCGGTCCAGCGGCCCAGGGCGCCGCTAACCAGGGTCTTGCCGTGCGCCAGGCAGGCGTCACTGACCGCGAAGCGGGTGGCGAAGTCGTCCGTGCCATCCAGCACCAAATCATACCGCGAGACCAGGTCCCCGGCATTCTCTGCGGTCAGCCACAGCGGATGGGTCTCGATCGCCACGTGGGCGTTGACGGCGATCAGGCGCTCGGCGGCGACCTCGACCTTGGAGCGGCCGATATCGCCGGTCTGGTACAGCACCTGACGCTGCAGGTTCGACAGCGACACCGTGTCGGGATCGGCCAGGCCCAGGGCGCCGACCCCCGCCGCGGCCAGATAGAGCGCCGCCGGAGCCCCCAGGCCACCGGCCCCGACCAGCAGGACGCGCGCCGCTTTCAGCTTCTGCTGACCCGGCCCGCCGATCTCGCGCAGCACTAGATGGCGCGCATAGCGTTCGACCTCGTCTTGCGAAAAGCTCATCGCGCTTGATCTCCACGACAAGGCTCGCCACATGCGAAGCCATGCAGAACAGTAATTCTTTCCCAGACTGGCACGGCACGACCATTCTGGCGGTGCGCAAGAACGGACAGACCGTGATCGCCGGCGACGGACAGGTGTCCATGGGCCCAACCATCGTCAAGGGCAACGCCAAGAAGGTGCGACGCCTGGCCGGCGGTAAGGTGGTGGCCGGCTTCGCCGGGGCCACGGCCGACGCCTTCACCCTGATCGAGCGACTGGAGCTCAAGCTCGAACAGTTTCCCGACCAGCTGGCGCGGGCCTGTGTCGAGCTGGCCAAGGACTGGCGCACCGATCGCTATCTGCGCAAGCTCGAAGCCATGCTGCTGGTGGCCGACGCCACCGCCATCTACACGGTCACCGGCGTCGGCGACGTGCTGGAGCCCGGCGAAGGCCTCGGCGGCGACGCCGCCGCGGCCATCGGTTCGGGCGGCAACTACGCCCTGGCCGCCGCCAAGGCCCTGATCGATCAGGACCTTTCGGCCGAGGACATCGCCCGCAAGGCAATGGCCATCGCCGCCGAGATCTGCGTCTACACCAACGGCAATCTGACGGTCGAAGCGCTGTAGCCTTACGGCGAATTCACGGGCCATACCGATCCTACCGCGCTTAGCTGAGCGCGGAGGACGTCATCATGCTGAAGATCCTGCTCGCCGCCGCCCTGCTGGCCTCGGCCGCGCCCGCTGTCGCGGCTGATCACCCGGCGACCGCGATCGAAGCCGCCGAACGCGCCTTCGCGGCCGATGGTCTGGCCCTGGGCGTGCGGGATTCGTTTCTCAAGCACATGGCCGACGACGCCATCGTGTTCCGGCCAGGTCCCGTCAGCGCCAAGGCGCTGTACGAAAAGCGGCCGTCCAGCAAGACGCCGCGGCTGGAATGGTGGCCGCAGCGCGTGGTGATCGCCCGCTCCGGTGACCTGGGCCTGTCGGTCGGCCCCTGGGCGATCGACGGCCAGCGCGGCGGCTACTACGCCACCATCTGGCGCAAGGGCGCGGGCGGCGACTGGAAGTGGATCTATGACGGCGGCGCGGCCGCTGACGCCAAGGCGGCGCCGAGTCCGGAAACGCCCGCCAGCCAAGGCTCCGTGGCGTCCGAGGGCGCTAAGTCGCCACCCGTCGCGATCGAGGAGGTCCGCAGGCTCGAGGCGCGACTGGCCAAGAAGGCAATCGACAACGCGCCAGCCGCCTACCGGACTTTCTTGTCGATGGACGCCTGGATGCTGGGGCCCAACGGCACAGAAGACCTGACCCCGGCGGATATCGACGGCCGGCTTTCTAAGTACCCCCCGCGCATGGCGATGAAGATGATTGGTGGCGGATCCTCGACGGCCGGCGACTTCGTCTGGACCTATGGTCAGGTCGGTTGGGCCACGCACGATGAAACCGCGATCCAGGCGCACTACATGCATGTCTGGCAGAAGCGCGCCGATGGTTGGCGGCTGATCTTCGAGACCCTGAACAACGACGCATGACCGAATTTTCTCCCCGCGAAATCGTTTCCGAACTCGACCGCTTCATCGTCGGCCATACCGACGCCAAGAAGGCCGTCGCCGTGGCCCTGCGCAATCGCTGGCGTCGCCGCCGCGTGCCGGCCGACCTGCGCGACGAGGTCACCCCCAAGAACATCCTGCTGATCGGCCCCACGGGCGTGGGCAAGACCGAGATCGCCCGGCGTCTGGCCAGGCTGGCCCAGGCGCCGTTCCTGAAGGTGGAGGCCACCAAGTTCACCGAGGTTGGCTATGTCGGCCGCGACGTCGACCAGATCATCCGCGACCTGGTCGAGAACGCCTTGGGCATGGTCCGCGACAAGCGCCGGGCCGGCGTCCGCGCCAGGGCCGAGGCCGCCGCCGAGGAGCGCATTCTCGACGCCCTGACCGGCCCCGGGGCCACCGCCGCCCGCGACAGCTTCCGTAAGAAGCTGCGGGCCGGCGAGCTGGACGACAAGGAGGTCGAGCTGCAGTTGGCCGACACCGGCGGCGGCGGGATGTTCGAGATCCCCGGCCAGCCGGGCGCCTCGGTGCTGAACCTGTCGGAGATGATGAAATCCTTCGGCGGTCCGCGAACCAAGGCCCACAAGACCACCGTGGCCGCCGCCCACGCGCCCTTGATCGCCGAGGAAAGCGACAAGCTGCTCGACCAGGAGGCCCTGACCCAGGAAGCCATCGACCTGACAGAAAACCACGGCATCGTGTTTCTCGACGAGATCGACAAGGTGGCTTCGTCGTCACAGCGCGGGGGCGCTGATGTCTCGCGAGAGGGCGTGCAGCGCGACCTGCTGCCGCTGATCGAGGGCACGACGGTGTCGACCAAGTACGGGCCGATCAAGACCGACCACATCCTGTTCATCGCCTCGGGCGCCTTCCACGTCGCCAAGCCGTCGGACCTGCTGCCCGAACTGCAGGGTCGTCTGCCGATCCGGGTGGAGCTGAAAGGTCTGACTCGCGATGATCTGCGCCGGATCCTGATCGAGCCGGAGGCCAATCTGATCCGCCAGCATCAGGCCCTGCTGTTGACCGAGGGCGTGACGGTGGTCTTCACCGACGACGCCCTCGACGCCCTGGCCGACGCGGCCGTGGCGGTGAACAGTTCGGTCGAGAACATCGGCGCCCGCCGCCTGCAGACCATTCTGGAAAAGGTGGTGGAGGAGATCAGCTTCTCGGCGGCCGATCGCTCGGGCGAGACGGTGACCATCGACGCCGCCTATGTGACCGACAAGGTCGGAGCCCTGGCGGCCAATGCGGATTTGAGCCGGTTTATTCTGTAGCTGAGAACACTTGCCCCCTACGGATCGCTTCGCGATCGTCTTCCCCCTGAGGGGGAAGATAGGTCCGGCGCGCTTCATCTTCCCCCTCCGGGGGAGGAGCGCCGAAGGCGCGGAGGGGGCAAGTCTGACTAGCCAGACACCGCCACCGCCTCCATGCCCAGCATCGCCGCCTTGCGGGCCAGGCCCCAGTGATAGCCGGTCAGCCGGCCGTCCTTGGCGATGGCGCGATGGCAGGGGATCAGCAACGAGATCGGATTGGCCCCGATCGCGCCGCCGGTGGCCTGATAGGCCTTGGGCTTGCCGGCCCAGTCGGCCACCTGGCCATAGGTGCTGGTCTCGCCGACCGGGATGCGCAGCAGGGCCTTCCAGACCTGGATGTGGAACGGCGACCCGATCAACACGATCGGCAAGGGCCCCTGCCCGCCCGTGAAGGCGTGGACGGCGGTCCGGCCGGCGGCCTGATCGTCGCGAACCCAGTCGGCGGCGGGAAAGCGGCGATGCATGTCGTCATAGGTGGCTTCGTCGTCGCCGTCGGAAAAGGCCAGGCCCGCCAGGCCCCGCTCCGCCATCACGAACAGGCCTCGGCCGAAGGGCGTCGGAGCCCAGCCATACCGCAAGGTCATACCGGCCCCGCGCCGACGCACCTCGCCCGGCGTGGCGGCTTCCTGGGCGATGAACAGGTCGTGCAGCCGCGAAGGGCCCGACAGCCCGGCGTCGAAGGCCGCGTCCAGCACCGTGCCGCCGGCCTCCAGCGAGCGTCGGGCCTCGGCGTGGGCTATGGCCGAGACGAAGCTCTTGGGGCTGACCCCGGCCCAGCGGGTGAAGATGCGCTGGAAGTGGAACGGCGACAGGCCCACGGCCTGAGCGGCCTCGTCCAGCGAGGGATGATCCGACCACCGCTCGGCCAGCCAGTCGAGCGCCTTGGCCATGCGATGATAGTCGACCGAGCGTTCGGCCAGACGAACCAGCTCCTGGCTGGCGGTCTCCGGGATCGCGGTCGAAAAAGGGGATGCGTCGTAGGCCATGCTCATAGGCTATGGCGCGCGGGGAACAGT
>JAHINZ010000211.1 GCA_018895795.1 Alphaproteobacteria bacterium | reverse complement strand
GCCAAGGGTAAGGACGTCCTGGGCAAGATCGACAGCCCGTCGGGCCTGTCCAAGAAGGGCGGCAACCCGTTCACCGAGCCGATGACCGACGCCGAAGTGGCCGACACCATCGCCGCCTTCGCCGACGCGGCCCGCAACGCCAAGCTGCTCGGCTTCGACGCCATCGAACTGCACGGCGCGCATGGCTATCTGATCGACCAGTTCTTCTGGGAAGGCACCAATGTTCGCGGCGACGGCTTCGGCGGTCCGACCATCGGCGAACGCAGCACCTTCGCCGCCGAGATTCTCAAGGCCGTCCGCGCCGCCGTCGGCCCCGACTATCCGGTGATCATCCGTCTCTCGCAATGGAAGCAGCAGGACTACGCGGTCAAGAACGCCGAGACGCCGCAAGAGCTGGAAGCCTGGCTGCAGCCCCTGGCCGACGCCGGCGCCGACATCTTCCACTGCTCGCAACGCCGCTTCTGGGAGCCGGAATTCGAAGGCTCCGACCTGAACTTCGCCGGCTGGGCCAAGAAACTGACCGGCGCCCCGACCATCACCGTCGGCTCGGTGGGCCTGTCGGGCGAGTTCATCGCGGCCTTCGGCGGCGAAGGCAGCCAACCGGCGTCGCTGGACGGCCTGCTGGAGCGCCTGGATCGCGGCGAGTTCGATCTGGTCGGCGTCGGCCGCGCGCTGTTGCAGGACCCTGAGTGGGTGGTGAAGATCCGCGACGGCCGCCAGGATGAACTGAAGGCCTTCGAACGCGAAGCGATGGGCGTTCTTTACTAGAGCCCTTGTCCTTCTCCCCTTGCGGGAGAAGGTGGCCCCGGCGAATGCCGGGGTCGGATGAGGGGTTTTCGGATCGGTCGGCCGCGCTCGGCTGATCCGGCCGTCCCCCTCATCCGTCGCTTCGCGACACCTTCTCCCGCGAGGGGAGAAGGGGGTTATGCGTTGAAGTTCAGCTTCAGCCCCGGCCGCGGCCAGCGCGTCTTGTAGAGCTTGCCGGTCCCCGACGCCGTGATCCAGGCGTCGCGCATGTCGGCCCCGCCAAAACAGATATTGGTGACGATCAGGTCCGGGAAGGCGAAGTGCTCGGTCGAGCCGTTGGGATCGAAGGCCGTGATCCCGCCATTGATGATCGTCGCCACGCAGACCTTGCCGCCGGCCTCGACCGCCAGGCTGTCCAGCAGCTGGTAGCCCGGCAGGTTGCAGACCACATTACCCGGCGCGAAGCCGGCCGCCGGCGCCAGGACGCCGGGCTCGGCGATGTCGAACGACCACAACCGGCCCAGGTTGGTGTCGGCCATGTAGACGGTCTTCTCGTCGGGCGAGAGGCCCACGCCGTTGGGCGACACGAAGTGGTCGCGGGCCCGGACGATCTTTGAGCCGTCGGTCAGGGCGTAGTACAGCGCGCCGAACTTGCGGCCGTCGGGGGTCGAGCAGCCATGGTCGGTGAACCAGAAGCCGCCCTGCTTGTCGAACACCAGGTCATTGGGTCCGACCAGCGCCTTGCCGTCGCATTCCGTGTAGAGCGTGGTGATCGCGCCGGTCTTCAGGTCCACCCGCTGGATCGAGCCGCCCGTGTGGCTGGGCGGGGTGGGGCCGGGCACATTGAGGCCGCCCATGTCGACGAACTGGAAGCTGCCGCCGTTATTGGCGACATAGATCGCCCCGTCCGGACCGATCGCCGCGCCATTGGGACCGCCGCCGGTCTCGGCCACGGTTTCGCGTTTTCCGTCGGGGGTGATGCGGCTCAGCCTCTGGCCCTGGATCTCGGTGAGGATCACCGAGCCGTCGGCCATGGCCATCGGGCCTTCCGGAAAGAGCAGGCCTTCGGCGACGAGTTCGATGTCCATGTATCTCTCCCTGATCGCCTCTGACGGGCGGAAGCAGGGACTATAAACGGGTGTTTGAATGGAGCTAGTCGGTTCTGCGTCGGCTGCGGCGCCTAGCGCCGCTCCAGCACCCGGAACACAAACGCGTGGTCATCGCCCTCGCCGGCCGGATAGGCCTCGCGGCGAACCTCGGTCCAGGCCGCTTCGTCGAAGTCGGGGAAGGTGACGTCGCCCTCGACCTGGGCGGCCACCTCGGTCAGGTAAAGCCGCTTGGCCTTGGGCAGGGCCATCTCGAACAGGTCGCGGCCGCCGATCACGCAGACCTCGTCCACGCCGTCCTCCTCGGCCTGCTCCTTGGCCATCTGCACGGCCTCCAGGAAGCTTTCGCAGACCACGGCCTGGTTCGGCTCAAAGCTGCCGTCGCGCGACAGCACCACGTTCATCCGGCCGGGCAGGGGTTTGCGGGGCAGGCTGTCCCAGGTCTTACGGCCCATGATGATCGGCTTGCCCAGGGTATTGGCCTTGAACAGGGCCAGGTCCGACTTCAGTCGCCACGGCAGGCCGCCGTCACGTCCGATGACGCCGTTGGCGGCGCGGGCGACGACGAGAGAGAGGATCGGGGTCATGGCAGTGCTTTAGACCTCGCCCCGAGCGGACGCCAGCCAAGAGCGCTTGCCAGGGATCTGAGCGTCGTTAACTTGTCGCCGGGGAGAAAATATCATGACGATCTCGTCCTTCGAAATGCACATGGCCCGAACCGGCGGCGCCGAGGTGTTGCAGGGGCGCTCGGTCGCCTTGCCGCCGCCCGGTCCGGGCGAGGCGCGGGTGGCGATCGAGGCCGCCGGCGTGGCCTTTGCCGACATCGTCATGCGCACGGGGCTCTATCCGGGCGTCAAGGCGCCGGTGACCCCAGGCTATGACCTGGTCGGCCGGATCGAGGCCCTGGGTCCCGGAGTCGAGGGCTTCGCGGTGGGCCAGCGCGTGGCGGCCCTGACCGTTACCGGCTCCTATGCCGACCGCCGCAATGTCGAGGCTCGCCACCTGGTCGCCGCGCCCGAAGGCGTCGCCGCCGAGGCCCTGGTGGCCGGCGTGCTGAACGGCCTCACCGCCTGGCAGATGTTTCACCGCGTCACCTCGGCCCAGCCGGGCGAATGGGTGCTGGTGCATGGCGCGGCCGGCGGGGTCGGCGGTCTGTTGCTGGACCTGGCGCGCCTGGTCGGCGTGCGGGCGATCGGCACGGCTTCGGCGGGCAAGCGCGCGGTGGTCGAGGCCAAGGGCGGCGTCCATATCGACTATCGCAGCGAACCGGTGGCGCAGCGCGCCCGGGCGATCTCGGGCGGCGGCGTGGTCGCGGCCTTTGATCATGTCGGCGGGCCTCATCTGAAAGCCGCCTCGATCGCGGCCCTGCGCGATGGGGGGACGGCGGTACTGTATGGCGGCTATGACGCCACGCGCGGCGGCAAGCTGCGGCCTGGAGCGATGATCCAGATGCTGCTGTCTGACCGACTGTCGGCCATGGCGCTGTTTTCGGCCAGCCAGGGCGTGGTCGGCTACAATGTCACCTCCTGGCGCGATGCGCGGCCGGAGGCCTATCGCCAGGACCTGGCCGCCGTCTTGGCGCTGATCGGCGCGCGCCAGCTGGATCCGCAGATCGGCGCGACCTTCCCGCTGGCCGAGGCGGCCAAGGCGCAGGAACTGCTGCAATCAACCAAGGCGTCGGGCAAGATCGTGTTGAAGCCCTAGGCGGCGCCGAAAGGCGTGATGATCTGCTGGGCGCTGGCGCGGGCGATCAGTTCGCCGTCGGGCCGGAAGAAGTCAGCTTCCACATGGATGATCGACCGGGTCTTGGCCACGACCCGGCCTTCGAGGCGCAGGGGCTCGGCCTTGCCGACCCGAATGAAGTCGATCTTCAGATTGCTGGTGCGGAACATGGCGTCGGCCGGGACAGCGGTCATGGCCGCGAAGGCCAGGATCTGATCGGCCAACGCCGCCAGATAGCCGCCGAACATCGAACCGTCGCTGTTCAGAAGATCAGGCGAGGGCTGCCAGACTTTTCGCGCCCAGCCCGGGCCCCAATCGTCCAGTCCGCCCAGCTTCAGGGTCTGGACGACCGGCGGCAAGACCGTGTCGCCGGCCTTCAACTGGTCCAGGCGGTCGGTGGCCCAGGTCAGACCGAAACCTCCGCCTTGATGTGCGGATGGGCCTCATAGCCCTCCAGCTTGAAGTCTTCGTAGGCGAAGCCGAACAGGTCGCGCTTGTCGGCGATGGTCAGGGTCGGGAAGGGGAAGGGCTCGCGGGTCAGTTGTTCGCGGGCCTGGTCCAGATGGTTCAGATAGAGGTGGGCGTCGCCGAAGGTGTGGACGAACTCGCCCGGCTCCAGCCCCACCACCTTGGCCACCATCAGGGTCAGCAGGGCGTAGGAGGCGATGTTGAACGGCACGCCCAGGAAGACGTCGGCGCTGCGCTGATAGAGCTGGCAGCTCAGTTTTCCATCGGCCACGAAGAACTGGAACAGGCAGTGACAGGGCGGCAGGGCCATGTCCTCGACATCGGCCGGGTTCCAGGCGCTGACGATGTGGCGGCGGCTGTTGGGATTGGTCTTCAGGCCCTCGATCAGGTTGGCGATCTGGTCGATCGATTCACCGTTTGGCGCGGCCCAGGAGCGCCATTGCTTGCCATAGACCGGACCCAGGTCGCCGTTCTCGTCGGCCCACTCGTCCCAGATCTTGCAGCCGTTCTCCTGCAGCCAGCGCACATTGGTGTCGCCGCGCAGGAACCACAGCAGCTCTATGAAGATCGACCGCAGGTGCAGCTTCTTGGTGGTCAGGACCGGAAAGCCCTTGGACAGGTCAAAGCGGATCTGTCGGCCGAACACGCCCAGCGTGCCGGTGCCGGTGCGGTCGCCGCGCTGAACGCCATTGGCCAGGATATCGGCGAGCAGGTTCAGGTACTGCCGCTCGGGATGGTCGGCGGCGGCTTTGGGCTGGGCGAGGGCGGCGGTCGTCATGGCGTACAGAATGAGCGCGAATCGGGACTTTGCCCAGTGCGGCGCGGCGGCGCGTCCACAGACTCCTGGCCTTTCACCCCGCGAAACCCCCTTCATCAAGGAACACCTGTTCCGCTGGGGTCGTCTCGCGACCCAGCACCGGGTTGCGGTGCGGGAATCGGCCGAAGCGGGCGATGACGTCGCGATGCTCCAGGGCCCATTTCACGGTGTTCTCGTCGCCGCTGTCGGCCTGCAGGGCGGCGCACAGCTCGACGCTGAACTCCTGGTCGACCAGGGATTCGGAATGCTCGAACGGCAGGTAGAAGAACGGTCGCAGCTTGGCCTCGGTCGCCTGGTCATGGCCGGCGACGATGGCGGCGCGGGCGAACATCCGGGCCAGGGGATCGGTGGCGAAGGCGTGAGCTGTGCCGCGATAGAGATTGCGCGGAAACTGATCCAGCAGGATCAACAGGGCTAAAGCGCCCTCGGGCGTCTGCGCCCAGTGGTCATAGCGGCGCTGAGCGGCTCTATAGTGCGTCTGCTCGAACTTCAGGGCGATGGCGGAATCGAAAGCTGGGTCCTTGGCGAACCATTTTCGAGGCCCGGCGGTGCGCCAGAAGCCGACAATATCCATGGGGTGAGCGGTCATGGTTAAGCCTTGGCGTATCCGTTCAAACGCGGTTCATCCGCGACAGCCGATGTTGCTATCAAGGGACAAAGCCGGGGCCGCGCACAAGGCCTCTTGGAGCACGAAATGAAACGTCTGATCTCGACCGCCTTGGTCTTGTCGCTGCTGGGCGGCGCCGCGGCGCAAGCCGGGTCCGCCGGCGCGATCGTCGCCCAACGCGATCAGCAGCAACGTGAGCGCGGCGACCGTGGCGGCGACCGCCAGGGCGGCGGCCAGCCCGACCGTGGTCAACAAGGCGGCCAGCAAGATCGTGGTGATCGCGGTCAACAAGGCGGTGATCGCGGCGGTGATCGCGGCGGCTGGAATGGCGGCGGACGTCCCGCGCCTCAACCGCAGGCGCCACCGCAGCCCGCGCCGGCGCCCCAGGCCCCGCAAGCCCAGCAGCCGCGCCCCGATCGTGGCGGCCCCGATCGTGGTGGCCAAGATCGGGGCGGTCGCCCGGACTGGAACGGCAATACGGGCTGGAACGGCGCCGGCCAGGGTCGTCCGGGCCAGGGCGGCCGTCCTGATCAAGGCCGTCCTGATCAAGGCCGTCCCGATCAAGGCCGCCCCGACCAGGGCCGCCCCGGCGGCGACCGCAACGACAACCGCGACTGGAACCGCGGTGGTCGCCCGGACTGGAACGGCAATTCGGGCTGGAACGGTGGCCGTGACGACAACCGCCGCGGCGATGATCGTGGTCGGCCGGGCCAATATGGTCAGGATCGCGATCGCGACCACGGTCGGCCGCAGTATGACCAGCGCCGCTATCGCCCCAGCTTCCACGCCTCGCAGCGCTATCGCGTCGGCTCCTATCGGGCCCCGCGCGGCTGGTACGCCAACAGCTGGTCGTTCGGCGACTATCTGCCGGGCGGCTGGTATTCGAGCCCCTACTACCTCGACTGGTATCGCTACGGCCTGCCCCAGCCGCCGATCGGCTGCGAATGGGTCCGGGTGGGCGAAGACGCCATCCTGGTCGACGTGTGGTCGGGCCAGGTGCTGAGCGTCTATTACGACCTGTTCTGGTAGGCGCTCGCGCCTGAAGACGGCAAAGGGCTCCTCCGAAAGAGGGGCCCTTTTTTCTGGGATCGATACCTGAGCGGCCGCCTTGGCGTGGCGTAAAAGCCCGCCACGCGCTAAATTCTTCGTCGGGGCGTGAGCCCGTGTCGTCAAGGACGCGCCGCACCTTGACGAAACGGCAAAAAAACGCTCAAACGCCCGGCCTTTGTCGCTCCGCCGTTGCGCGGAGTGGCCAAATTGACCAGTCCTTGGAGAATAAACATGCGCGTCTATTATGATCGCGACGCCGACCTCGCCCGCATCTTGGACAAGAAGATCGCGATCGTAGGCTATGGTTCGCAAGGTCACGCGCACGCTCTCAACCTTCGGGACTCCGGCGCCAAGAACCTCGCCGTCGCCCTGCGCCCCGGCTCGCCCACCGCCAAGAAGGCGGAAGGCGAGGGCCTGAAGGTCATGACCGTGGCCGACGCCGCCGCCTGGGCCGACCTGATCATGATCCTGGCGCCCGACGAGCACCAGCGCGCGATCTATAACGATGAGATCGCCCCCAATATCCGCGACGGCGCCGCCCTGCTGTTCGCTCACGGCCTGAACGTCCACTTCGGCCTGATCGAGCCCAAGGACACCATCGACGTCCTGATGGTCGCCCCCAAGGGCCCCGGCCACACGGTGCGCGGCGAATATCAAAAGGGCGGCGGCGTGCCCTGCCTGATCGCGGTGCACCATAACGCCACCGGCAACGCCCACGACCTGGGCCTGGCCTATGCCAGCGCCATCGGCGGTGGCCGCTCGGGCATCATCGAGACCAACTTCCGCGAAGAGTGCGAGACCGACCTGTTCGGCGAACAGGCCGTCCTGTGCGGCGGCACGGTCGAGCTGATCCGCTGCGGCTTCGAAGTGCTGGTGGAAGCCGGCTACGCGCCGGAAATGGCCTATTTCGAGTGCCTGCACGAGCTGAAGCTGATCGTTGACCTGATCTATGAAGGCGGCATCGCCAACATGAACTACTCGATCAGCAACACGGCTGAGTACGGCGAATATGTCACGGGCCCGCGCATCGTCACCGCCGAGACCAAGGCCGAGATGAAGCGCGTTCTGGAAGATATCCAGTCGGGCAAGTTCGTCCGTGATTTCATGCTGGAAAACGCCGTCGGCCAGCCCTCGTTCAAGGCCACCCGCCGTCGCGCCAGCGAGCACCAGATCGAGGAAGTCGGCGCGCGCCTGCGCGGCATGATGCCCTGGATCGCCAAGAACAAGCTGGTGGACGTCACCAAGAACTAACCCAAGGTCTCCCAAAGACCCCCAGGAAAAGCCCTCGGCCGCAAGGTCGGGGGCTTTTTCATTTCGGGGAGCGCGGCGCGGCGGGGCGGTCCGTCAGTCCAGAAAGAACACCGGGCCCCAGGCGACCTGGTAGCGATGCTCGCCCGACGACAGGTGCGGGCGCAGCTGCCAGGCTCCCTGCGGCAGGACGGACGGCGGCTGCCGCCCCTCGACATAGGTCATGGTCAGCCCCTCGCCGCCGGGTTCCGACACCGAGAACTGAGCGATCGTCGGTGTGGCG
>JAHINZ010000002.1 GCA_018895795.1 Alphaproteobacteria bacterium | reverse complement strand
TCAACGGCCGCCGTCTGGGCGCCGGCGATCCCTCCACCCCGGTGGCCGACCTGAACTTCATCCCGTCCGCCCTGGTTGACCGCATCGACGTGGTCACCGGCGGCGCCTCGGCCGTGTACGGCGCCGACGCCGTCTCGGGCGTCGTCAACTTCGTGCTGCGTCGCGACTTTGAAGGCTTGGAAATCGACGGAACGGTCGCTCAGATCAACCAGAGCAGCCGGGTTGGCGGCGATCTGAACCGTCGCCTGTCGGTCCTGGCCGGCAAGAACTTCCTCGACGGCCGCCTGAACGTCTACGCCACGGGTGAGTACGAGAAAAACGACGAAGTCCTCGATACCCAAGTCGACTGGCGCAAGAAGGCCTATGTCCTTCTGAACAACGACACCGACGTGTCCAACAGCCAGCCCGACGGCGTCTTCGACAACATCCTGATCCGCAACGCCCGCACCCTGTCGATCGGTCCGGCCGGCGGCATCACCGTGCTGGCGACGCAGACGCGTCCGTCGACCAATCCCGCCGACCCGGACATCCCCTTCCAGTCGTGCCCGACCGGCAGCGCCGCGTCCGCCATGAGCGCCAACTGCTTCTCGCCCGAGCCGTTCAACTCGTTCATCTATGACAGCACCGGCGCCGCGCGCGCGCCCAGCTTCGGCACGTTCCGCGACGAAAACGGCTTCACCCGCGTGACCAACGTCGGCGGCGACGGCCTGAACCCCAACACCGACTTCAGCCAGTCCAGCCGTCTGCCGCGCTCGGTGAACTACCGCTTCCAGAGCGGCGTCAACTTCGACCTGACCGAGAACGTCCAGCTGTTCGGCGAAGCCAAGTACGTCAAGGAAAGCACCTACGACGGCTCGCAAGCCACCTTCTTCGACATCGGCATCCTTCCGGTGGCGGCCGGCGTGAACCCCGGCCTGTTTGGCACCAGCTCGTTCAACATCGGTCTGGATAACGCCTATCTGCCCAGCAATGTGCGCAACGCCATCCTGGCCAATACCCGCACGCCGATCACCGCCTACAGCGCCACGACCGGCGTGATCACCAACGGCGCGACCGTCTCGGACGTGCGCGCGCGTCACAGCCTGTTCGGGCCGGCCCGCACTCAGCAGAATGAGAAGGAACTGAAGCGCTTCGTCGTCGGTCTGCGCGGCGGTCGTGACGACTTCTCGTTCATTCACAACCTGTCCTATGAGCTCGGCTACACCTATGGCCAGCTGGACAACACCAACCACGAGCGCGGCGTCGATGTCGTTCGTTTCAAGAACTCGGTCGACGCCGTCGTCGACACCGCGGGCGTCGTCAATGGCAAGCCGGGCGAAGTCGTTTGCCGCGTGAAGCTGCTGACCGCCCAGGGCGTCACGGTCGCCGACCAGAACCGCGGCGGCAACTACACCGCGGGCACGCCCGCCTACAAGGAAGTCAGCGGGTGCGTCGCCTCGCGGGTCTTTGGGCCGAACGGCTTCTCGCAGGCTGCTCAGGATTACTTCCTGGCCGAAGTCAACGTTAAGGAGAAGAACCAGCAGCAAGACGCCCTGGGCTTTGTCTCGGGCGAACTGTTCGACTTCTGGGGCGCCGGACGCATCGGTGTGGCCCTGGGCGCGGAATGGCGCAAGGAAACCACCCAGGCCATCGGCCGCTCGGCCTCGGCCGGCGACCGCCTGCTGTTCCTGAACACCGGACCCGATTTCGCCAAGGTGTCCTACGAAACCAAGGAATATTTCGGCGAACTGAACGTGCCGATCCTGTCGGACGTCTTCCTGGCCAAGAAACTGGAAGTCGGTGGCGCGTTCCGTCGGTCGGTATATACGACCATCGGCACGGTCGACACCTACAATTTCAACCTGCTGTGGCGTCCGATCCAGGACATCATGTTCCGCGCCACCTCGGGTAAGTCTGTCCGCGCGCCGTCTCTGAGCGAAACCTTCCGCCCGGCCACGCAGACCTTCGCGACGATCACCGATCCTTGCGATACCCGCGTGATCACCAACCTGACCGACGCCAAGATCAAGGCGAACCGGACCACCAACTGCCAAGCCCTGGGCATCCCCTCGGGCACCAACATCCTCTACACCAGCAGCGTTCAGGGCAAGAACGCCGGCAACCCGTTCCTGAAGCCTGAGCAGTCTTACTCGGTGACGGCGTCGATGGTCATCACCCCGCGCTTCTGGCCGAACTCGTCCTTCGTGTTCGACTACTATCAAATCGAGATCAAGGACGTGATCGCCTCGGTCACCGCTCAAACGGCGGCCAACCAGTGCGTGAGTGGCGATGTTCTCAACGCCGCGGCCTGCGCCACCCTGACCCGCATCGGCGCGACGGCCTCGGGCACCACCCCGGCCTATGGTCTGATCGACTTCATCCAGGGCTCGATCAACTATGCCGCCTATACCAACCGCGGCATCGACTTCCAGTATCTGTACAGCACCGATGTCGAGAAGATCATCGGCCTGGACCTGGGCCGCTTGAACTACAAGCTGAGCGGCAACTACCTGTTCGAGCAGCACGACTTCACCAACATCAGCAAACCGAGCGAGCACCTCGACAACGAAACCGGCCTGGGCCTGCCGCGCCTGCGCTTCTCGTCGAAGCTGTCTTGGCAGGTGAACGATAAGCTCAGCGTTTCGTGGAACGCCGACTGGCAGGCCTCGCAATGGCTTCTGACCGCCACCGGCGCTCGCCCGTTCGACGCCGACGACATGAAGGTCGACCCGGACAACCGCGAGAGCCGCTACTACAGCACCCCGGCCTTCGTGCAGCACGACTTCACCGTGCAGTACTCGCCCAAGGAGCACCTGATCATGCGCGCCGGCGTCGTCAACGCGTTCGACGAAGAGCCCGCGCCGTGGCTGGGCAACACCAGCTCGGACAACTTCGACCTGTTCGGTCGTCGCTTCTTCATGGGCTTCAACTACAAGATGTAATTTGGCGCTCACGCGTTGGAGACGGGAAAGGGGCGGTCTTCGGACCGCCCCTTTTTCTTTGTCTGGAGGGTAGAGCACTCGCCCCCTCCGCGCCTTCGCCGCTCCTCCCCCGGTGGGGGAAGATGAAAGGCGCCGCCCAGCTATCTTCCCCCTCCGGGGGAGGACGACCGCGCAGCGGTCCGTAGGGGGCCCGTGCCCGGCTAAGCCAGATCGCGTGGTCCAAAACTCTCTGGCAGCAGCCCCCAGAACCCAGCGCGCGCGGTGGGCATGCCGCCCTGCACCGAGACGATCTCGCAAGCCTCCGACGCGAACTCGGCGATTCGCTGGCGGCAGGCGCCGCACGGCTGCACCACCGCGTCGGAACCGGCGGCGATCAGCACTTTTTCGATTCGCCGGCCGCCGGCCGTGATCATGGCTCCGATCGCCGTCTGCTCGGCGCAGGTCCCCGAGGGATAGGCCGCGTTTTCGACATTGACCCCCAGATGGACGTCGCCGTGCTCGTCGATGATCGCGGCGGCGACGGTAAAGCCGGAATAGCGGGCATAGGCCCGGATCAGCAGGGCGGGCAGAGCCGCCGCCGCCGTGGTTTCGACCGCCGGGGCGGCGGTGGTGATGTCGGCGCTCATGCCATCCCTCACTGATTCAGGCGTAAAACGTCCTGCCGGCGGGATCGCGCCGGGGAGAGAGGCAATCAGTCGCGGGCCGCCCGCGCAAGTCCCATCCGCACGAAAAGGCTCAGCTTTCGCCCGGCGCCTTGGCGATGATCGAAAGGGCGTGAACAGGGCCCGCCAGTTCGTCGGCCAGCACCTGGTGAACCATGCGCTGCCGGACCACCCGGGCCTTGCCCGCAAAGGCTTTGGCCTCGATCAGCAGATCAAAATGGCTTTCGCCCGCGCCGGTGTGACCGGCGTGGCCGTGGTGCCGGTCGCTCTCGTCCTTCAGTTCCAGCCGGAGGGGCGAAAAAGCCGCTTCGAGCTTGCCGAGAATGCTGTCTGATATGTCACCCATGCCGCTCTCTCGCATGTCAATCCTTGAACGGAAATAGCTCAGGCTTACTCTAGGGGCCATGAGCGCCGACTTTGAATATCGCCCCAAGTTTTTTGACATCCGCGTCCGCCCGCCGAAGGCCGGCGAGAGCGCGCAGCCTGACGTCCTGGGCCTCAAGCCCGGAGAGAAGCGCTGCGACCATCCCGAGTGCCGGCTGGCCGGGTCGGCGCGCGCGCCGAAGGCCCGCAACATGCCCAACGAGCACTACTGGTTCTGCCAGAAGCACGCGGCTGAATATAACAAGAACTGGAACTTCTTCGCCGGCATGAGCGAAGGCCAGATCCGCGCCGAGCAGGAGACCGAGAAGGTCACCGGCGGACGACCGACCTGGAGTTTCAAGGCCGACAGCCGCTCGCGCGAGGCCGCCGCCATGGCCGCCCGCGACGCGCGCCATGTCGCCGACCCGTTCGGCCTGTTCCGCGCCCAGCAACGAAAAGCCGAATCAGACCGCGCGGCCGGCGAACGCCACCTGGGCAAGCTGGAGCGCGGCGCTCTGGCCGACCTGGATCTGGACGGCACGGCCGACGCCGCGGCGATTCGCACGCGCTACAAGGATCTGCTCAAGCGCTGCCACCCGGACGTGAACGGCGGCGACCGCAGCGCTGAACACAAGCTGCAGCGCGTGATCAAGGCTTATAAGACCCTGCAAAAGGCGGGAATAACCACCTAGGGTCGCCGCCTCTTGCGGGGCGGCTCGGCTGCCGCCATGCTCCGGCGGCGCTCGCGGGGACGGGCGCGAAGGACCATTGCACCATGACCGAACGCGAGTCGGAGCCAAGCCTCTCGAGCGCGCCCACCCCGGTGACGCCCACGCCGTTCGGCAAACCGTGGAGCATCTGGTTCTGGGGCAACCTGACCTCGGCGGCGGGCGCCGCCTTCGCGGTCGCGCCCTACCACACCGCTCACCTGTTGAAATTGCCGCTGGACCCGAGCGCCGAGCCCTGGGCCCGGGGCTTTGGCTTGATGCTGATCGCCTATTCGGTGGCCTATCATGTGGCGGGCTGGACCGGCGCGCGCACCTATATGCGGGCGTCCGTGGCCCTGCGCCTGGCCTCGCCGGTCGCCCTCAGCGCCCTGGTGTTCACCGGATGCCTGCCCAAGGTCTGGCTGGCCATCGGACTGTTGGACGCGGCCGGCGCGCTGTGGACGTCCGCCGAGCTGGCCTGGCGCCCGA
The DNA here is from genome assembly GCA_018895795.1 of Alphaproteobacteria bacterium. GTDB lineage: Bacteria > Pseudomonadota > Alphaproteobacteria > Caulobacterales > Caulobacteraceae > Caulobacter. The sequence continues at coordinate 4,151 of JAHINZ010000002.1, read as the reverse complement.
AGGCAAAGACCGCCTGATCACCACCGCGGATCACGCGGGCGGGGTCGCCCCGCGCCCGCGGTAAAGCGTCCAGGCGAAGGCCGCCAGCCAGCAAACCATGGCCCAGGCCGCGCCGACGCACCATCCGGCCAGCACGTCGCTGGCCCAGTGGGCGCCCAGATAGATCCGGCTCAGCCCGACCAGCAGCGACAGAATCACCGCCGCGCCCAGGGCCAGAGCTTTCAGGCGCTTGCGTTCGGCGAAGCGCGCGGCCAAGGCGCCCAGGGTCAGGAACACCACCGCCGACATCATGGCGTGGCCGCTGGGGAAGCTGGCATTGACCGCCTCGACCGCGCGATAGTCCAGGCCAGGCCGTTCGCGGGCGAACAAGGCCTTCAGGCCTTGGCTGATCGCCAAACCGCCGCCGGCTCCGACCAGCAGAAGGGCGCCCTCGCCCCAGCGCCGCAGACAGCCCAGCAACGCGAAGGCCAACAGAATCAGCAGGCCCAGCACCGCCAGCGACCCCAGCGAGGTGATATCCATGGCCGCGACATGCAGCCAGGCCGGTCCGATCAGATCGCGCGGATGGCCCGGCTCGCGCAGGGCGTCGAGGATGGCCAGGTCGATGACGCGGGTCTCGCCCTCGGCCACCTCGTCGGCGATCGACAGGAAGGCCAGGCCGCCCAAGGTCGCGATCAGCAAGGCCGCCGTCGCGCCCATTTCCCGCCGCGCCGCCGCGAAAAGCCCCCGAAGGTCGCGGCGCAGATCAAAGTCGAGCAGGGTTTTCATGCCGTCCTAACGCGCGAAACAAGACTTGGCGGCAAGGCCCCGCCACAAGCCGGAACCACGGAAGAGATCGGGCCCGCCGGGCGCCTTCAGCAAATGAAATATGAACAACAGCTGTCAATGGCCGTTCATGCTGGGGCCACACCGTCTTCAATAGGGTGGGATCATCGAAAAGGAGACCGCCATGAAGCGTCTTGCCATTACCGCTCTCGCCCTGTCGCTGCTGGCCGGGACCGCCGCAAACGCCGCCCCGCAGCGCCATGATGACCATCGTAACGATGGTCGCTATGAACAGAGCCGCCACGACGACCGACGTGATGATCGCCGGGACGACCGCCGGGACGACCGCCGCGATTATCGCCACGACGAGCGTCGCGAGTATCGCCATTGGGCCCGCGGCCAGCGCCTCGACCATCGTTATCGCGACAACCGCTACTATGTCAGCGACTATCGCAGCCGCGGCCTGCGCGCGCCCCCGCGCGGCTATCGCTGGCAGCGCGTTGACGATCGCTACCTGATGGTGGCCGTCGCCACGGGCCTGATCGCCTCGGTGATCATCGCCAACCACTAAAAAGTGGATTTCAGAGGGCGTCGTGATGCGGCGCCCTCTTCCCCTCCCCTAGGTCAAGGCGCTAATCGGGTATCCATGCCCGAGTTCGCCGAAACCAGCTCCGCCGCCGATCCCCTGATCACCCTGGTCCCCGACAAGTGGGTGACGCTCCGCGACGCGTTCGGCGTCGACAGTGACATGAAGGTTCCGGCCTTCAGCCACCGCGACAGCCATGTGCCCGATATCGATCCGGCCTACCGGTTCGACGCCCAGACCACCAAGGCCGTCTGCGCCGGCTTCGCCAATGATCGTCGGGTGATGATCCAGGGCTATCACGGCACCGGCAAGTCGACCCATATCGAGCAGATCGCCGCGCGCCTGAACTGGCCGCTGGTCCGCGTGAACCTCGACAGCCACATCAGCCGCATCGACCTGATCGGCAAGGACGCCATCGTCCTGAAAGAAGGCAAGCAGGTCACCGAGTTCCGCGAAGGCATCCTGCCCTGGGCGCTGCAGCGTCCGGTCGCCCTGGTGTTCGACGAATATGACGCCGGCCGCCCGGACGTGATGTTCGTGATTCAGCGCGTGCTCGAGGCCGGCGGAAAGCTGACCCTGCTGGACCAGAACCGCGTCATTCGCGCCAATCCCTATTTCCGGTTGTTCTCGACGACCAACACCATCGGCCTAGGCGACACCACGGGCCTCTATCACGGCACCCAGCAGATCAATCAGGGCCAGATGGACCGCTGGAACATCGTCACGACACTCAACTATCTGGAACACGACGCCGAGGCCGCCATCGTGCTGGCCAAGAACCCGTCCTATGACACCGTCGAGGGCAAGCGCACGATCTCGGCCATGGTCCGGGTCGCCGACATGACCCGCAACGCCTTCATGAACGGTGACATCTCCACCGTCATGAGCCCGCGCACCGTGATCACTTGGGCCCAGAACGCCGAGATCTTCGACCACGACATCGCCCTGTCGTTCCGCCTGACCTTCCTGAACAAGTGCGACGAACTGGAACGCCCCACGGTGGCCGAATTCTTCCAGCGCGCGTTCGGGGTGGACCTGCCGGAAAGCGCGGCTCGGGTTAAGGTGGCCTAAAGGGTCCGCCGCGCCGCGCCAGAGCGCCGGCGAGTCGCCCTCCCCTTGACCTGAAAACACCGTCGTCGGCGCTCGTCGGAGCGAGCGGATTAAACCGGTGGCCCTTGACATGGCCGCTCCGCGCCGCCATTTGCCGACTCAAGGACTTACCAAGCAGCTGATTGACATCAAGCGGGCCGCCGTCTCATCGCGCGCGCCCTTCCTGAAACAGGATGTCACCCTCGCCGCCGACGTCAGTTCCCAGTGGTCGCGGACCCTCAAGGTCGATACGCGTTATGCCGCGCCTGAAGACGCCATGGTCTCCGACGAGAGCTCTCTCGCGGAGCGATCTTTCGTGGCGAACGTTCAGCGCGGGCCTGACGCGGCGCTTTGTAGCCGAGATTTTTTTGGGACCCGACCGATCGGATGACGCGCCGCGCCGCAGGTAAGACCTTTTCGATTTAGAATTTTTTCGACGCCACGTCTCGCGGGGGACGCCGCGCCGACTTCGGAGAGCTTGATGAGCAACAATTCCACGACCGAGACAGAAGCAACCGAGTCCACCGGCGGCGACGGTCCCCTGCTCGATCTCACCGATGCCGGCGTCAAGAAATTCATCAAGCAGGCGAAAACCCGCGGCTTCGTGACGATGGAGGAACTGAACAAGGTCCTGCCGTCCGAAGAGGTCAGCCCCGACGCCATTGAAGACACGCTGGCCATGCTCAGCGAGATGGGCGTCAACGTCGTCGAGGCCGAGGAAGACGCCGAGACCAACGAAGGCGGCGAAGTAATCGCCCGCGAGGACAGCCAGGCGGTCATCACGTCCGACAAGCCGTCGGCCTATGACCGCACCGACGACCCCGTGCGGATGTATCTGCGCGAGATGGGCAGCGTCGAGCTGCTGTCGCGCGAAGGCGAAATCGCCATCGCCAAGCGCATCGAAGCCGGTCGCGACACCATGATCCGGGGTCTGTGCGAAAGCGCCCTGACCTTCGAAGCCATCATGGTCTGGCGCGAGGAACTGGGCACCGGCCGCATCCTGCTGCGTGAAGTGATCGACCTGGAAGGCACCTATGCCGCCATCAACGGCGTCGCCGCCCAGCCGGCGGCTGACGAAGAGGCCGAGCCCGCCGAACCCGTCGATGACGAAAGCCCCGCGCCCAAGCCGGAAGGCGAAGGCGACGACGAGGACGATTTCGACGACGGCGCCGGCCCCACGGTCAGCGCCATGGAAGGCGAGTTGCGCGAAGGGGTGATGGCCATCCTCGACGCCATCGCCGGCGAGTTCGAGACCTTCCGCAAGCTGCAGGACAAGCTGGTGGGCAGCCGCCTGCGCGGCGAAGACCTGACCGACGCCGACCGCAAGGCCTATGAAGGCCTGTCGATGACGATCATCCAGCACCTCAAGACCCTGAAGCTGAACAACAACCGCATCGAGGCCCTGGTCGAGCAGCTGTATGCGATCAACAAGCGCCTGATCGGTCTGGAAGGCCGGCTGCTGCGCCTGGCCGACAGCTACGGCATCAGCCGCAGCGAGTTCCTGAAAGCCTATTTCGGGTCCGAGCTGAACCCGGCCTGGAGCGATCAGGTCAAGACCATGGGCGTGCGCTGGACCAAGTTCGTTGAGAACGACGCCACTTCGGTCGTCGACATCCGCAGCGAGATCGCCGCCCTGGCCACCGAGACCGGCGTGCCGATCGACGACTATCGCCGCATCGTCCAGACGGTCCAGAAGGGCGAGCGCGAGGCC
>JAHINZ010000210.1 GCA_018895795.1 Alphaproteobacteria bacterium | reverse complement strand
GGCAAGTTCAAGGAAGCCGACGGCGGCACCCTGTTCCTCGACGAGGTCGGCGAACTGCCACTGGACATGCAGGTCAAGCTGCTGCGCGCCCTGCAAGAGGGCGAGATCGATCCGATCGGCTCCAAGCGCTCGCAGAAGGTGGATGTGCGCATCGTCTCGGCCACCAATCGCGATGTGGCCCAGGCCGTGGCCCAGGGCCGGTTCCGCGAGGACCTCTATTACCGCCTCAACGTCTTCCCGATCGAGGCCCCGTCCCTGCGCGAGCGTCGCGACGACGTGCCGGCCCTGGTCGAGACCTTCATCCGCCGCTTCAATGTGGAAGAGGGCAAGCGGGTCATCGGCGCGTCGCCGGAAACCCTGGCCCTGCTGACCGCCTTCGACTGGCCCGGCAATGTCCGCCAGCTGGAAAACACGGTCTATCGCGCCATCGTCCTGGCCGACGCGCCCTATCTGCAGCCCTATGATTTCCCGGCGATCTCGGGTCTTCAGGCCCCGATCGAGGCGATGACGCCCGCCGTCGGTCAGCCGGACCTGCCGGCGGTGCTCCAGGCCACCCACGCGGCCATGGCCACTGCGCCGCAGGATGCGCCGGTGCGTATTCTCGATGACCGCGGTCATTTGCGAACCCTGGAAGACATCGAACGCGACCTTATTCAGCACGCGATTGATGTCTATGCCGGCCACATGAGCGAAGTGGCGCGTCGCCTCGGTATTGGTCGATCCACGCTCTATCGCAAGGTGCGAGAGCAGGGCATCGACGTCGACATGAAGGAAGCCGGCTGATGATGATCGTCCTGCGCGCCATCCCGCGCGATCAACGCCTGAAGACCTTGATCAAGCCCTGGAAGGCGCCCCGCCAGGCGCCCCGCCAGGCTTAGGGTCACGCCACTTGGGCGATATCGCCGTCATCGGATGACGGCTGTTCGCCCGCGGCCGCCCCGGCGGCCCGACTCCAACCCGCCGGACCGCGGATCGCGGCGCCGTCGAGTTCGAGCTGTTGCAGTTCCAGCAGGATCGTCGCCACCGGGACGGACCGGTTCCAGCGTCGCTCAAGCTGTTCGGCGATCTCGGCCGCGGCCCGCCCGGCGCCGCCGCGCTGCAGAGCCATCAAGATCATGTCGCCGGTCGAGCGGCTGCGCCGACCGCGCCGGGTCGGCGCGGCGTTGGCGAACGAAGGGTTCTCGCCCGCGATGCGGTCCTCGCCGAGACCCGCGCGTTCGATGGCGCCCAGGGCCAGGCTGATCGCCCGGAGCTCCCCCTCGAAAGGCGCAAGGGCGCGCTTCTGGGCCTCAACCATGCGGACCTCTAGGTCCGCCTTTCTTCGCAATAGATATTCGTACGTCGTCGCCATTGGCGCCTGTCCCTTGTCTGTCAGCGTTGTTCCGGCGCCGATGCGGATCAAGATCCACGCGCGCTGGAAGGGAACGTCGCCCCCACCGGACGAAGCGTTCTGTGTTTCAGTTAAGCGATAACTGGAGCGCTCGAGTGTCCCCCGAGGATGCTTACCAACATCTTAACAAGGTTCGTTGAACGTTGTTTTCTAGTAAGATTTAGATACTGATTTTTCGCGGGACTCAACTTTTCCGGGACTAAGCCGCGTCAATCTTGGCGAGGATCGCTGATCACTCGTCCGGATCAACCTCGACGGGAGCCGGAGGCGCGCGCCGTCCGAAGCCCTTGCCGCGTTTCATCGGCTTCTTCTCGCCCTTCGCCTTGGCGACGATTTCCTTGAGCTTGAGGGTCTGGTTGGCGGACAGGGCCTGATCCCGGCCGCCCTTTTCGGGATCGGCGAAAGCCCGGCCATAGGTCTCGACCCGCTGGGTAACCGAGCCCAGGAACTCGCCTTCCCATTCGGAAAGCGCGATACCGCTCTTGTCGGCCGCGCGCTGGGCGCGCTTGAGCGCGTTCAGCGCCGAGCGCTTGGCTTGGGCTCGAGGATCGGGGGGCTTGGCGCGCATCGACGGGGACTATTCCCCAAGCCGCGCCAAACCGCACCCCGCAAAAATATCCAGGCGCGCGGTCGCGCGCCGGCCAAAGATAAAGACTTCAGATCGCGCCGACGGCCGACAGATAGAGGTCGAGGATGGCGTCCTCTTCCTGACGCTTGGCGCGGTCCTGCTTGAGGATTCGGACGACCTTGCGCAGGATCTTGACGTCGAAGCCGTTACCCTTGGCTTCGAGATAGACTTCCTTGATCTGCTCGGCGACCTCGGCCTTTTCGATCTCGAGGCGCTCGATGCGCTCGATGATGCTCTTCAGCTGACCCTGGGCGGTGGAGTTGAGGATATCGGCGTGGGCGGCGTCGTCGGCCATAACGGGTGGTCTCGCGAAGTCTGGAGGGCGGAAAGGGCGGGAACCTAGTGCCAAGCCGGCCAAAGGGAAAGCGCCTTCAGGCCTCGTCCGCCAAACTGACCCGACGCGCGCTGACCCCGGCCAGGGCGGCGAGATCCTGATCGCTTCCACCGTGGGCCTGGGCGTCGAGCAGGCTATCGCGAGCGAGGCTGGCGAACGGCAGGGCCAGGCTGGCCGCGTCGCCGGCGGCCAAGGCCAGCCGCACGTCCTTCAGCGCCAGGCCTAGCTTGAAGCCCGCCGGCTGATATCGCTCTTCGACGATCATCGGCGCGTAGATCTTGTAAGCTGGAGCCGCGAACAGCGAGCCCGTCAGCATGTCGAGCAGATCGCCGGCCGGGACGCCGTGGGCGCGCCCCAGAGCGGCGGCCTCGCCCATCGCCTCGACCGCCGAGACGAGCATCAAATTGCCGGCCAGCTTGACGACATTGGCCCGAACGGGGTCCTCGCCCATCGGCCAGACCTTGGCCGCCAAGGCTTCAAGCAAAGGCGTCACCCGCGCCACCGCCCCGGCCTCGCCGGCCGCCAGGATGTTCAACCCGCCGGTCCGCGCCACCGCCGGCCGCCCAAACACGGGCGCGGCGACATAGCCCAGCCCCGACCGCGCGTGACGCCCAACCAGATCGTGGGCCAGGGCGACCGAGATCGTCGCCAGATTGACGTGGACCAGGCCAGGACGGGCCTTGGCCAGGGCGCCGCTGTCAAGCAACACGTCTTGCAGAGCCTGGTCATCGGCCAACATCGAGAACACGACGTCGCCTTGAAGCGTTTTCTCCACGGACCCCGCAGGCGTCGCGCCGAGCGCCGCCAAGTCTTGAACGGGCGTCGGCGAGCGGTTCCAGACCGTTACCGCATGGCCCTTTTCCAACAGGTTGGCGACCATCGCCGCCCCCATGGCGCCGAGACCAATGAAACCGATGTCCATGACGTTACTCCCGGGTCGACTGATATTGACGTCGTTCGTCCCATGCCGCTCCGCCGCGTACCGGGCGGGTCAGAGCAGGCTGTGACGCTCGATCGCTGGGCGCAAGGCCTCTGGATCACTGAACAAGTGGGTATTGAACCCCATCGCGTCGGCCGCGGCGATATTGGCCGGGCTGTCGTCGATGAACAGCAGGTCGCGCGGCGCCAGGCCCGTGCGCGCCAGGGCGATCTCATAGATCCGCCGGTCGGGCTTGATGACCTGTTCCTCGGCCGAGACGATCACGTCCTGGAAGTGGCGGAACACCGGGCTCATCGCCTGGACGCCGGGCCAGGACTCGCTGGACATGTTGGTGAGGCCAAATTGCGGGACGCCCCGCGTGGCCAGATCCTCGATGACGCTTTCGGTCTCGGCGATGGTCCCCGAGAACATCTCAGGCCAGCGGGCCCACCACGCGGCGATCTGTTCGGCGTAGTGCGGGTGCGACGGCGTCAGGCGGGCGATATTGTCGGCGAACGACAGGCCGCGATCGGTCTCGCCGTGCCAGTCCATGGTGCAGACATGCGAAAGGAACCCGTCGAGTTCGGCGGGTTCCTTGAAGATCTTCGCGAAGAGCGTGCGCGGATTCCAGCGCACGATGACATTGCCGACGTCCCAGAGCAGCGCCCGGGGCCCGTCGCCAGAGCGTGACAGCTGAAAGTGGATGCCGGTTTCGGCGCCCGTCACGCTCTTCTCCTTGGAGATGAAGCCTTCTTGTCCTCTTCGATCCCGAAGAGGGAAGGCTTCAGCGTCATCAGCCCTGCTTGGCTTTGAAGCGCGGGTCGGTCTTGTTGATGATGTAGACCACGCCCTTGCGACGAACCAACTTGCAGTCGCGGTGACGCGACTTCAGCGACTTCAGCGAGCTACGAACCTTCATGACCGTCTCTATATTCAGCGGAGAGGTTCGGAATCGCCAAAGGGCGGCCAGAACGTCCGGGTGTTTCGGAGGGTGGGCGTATAGGCAAGGGCCGCGCCGGAGTCAATGCGGACCTTCAGGCTTAAGCCCGGCAATCTGGGCGGCCCTGGCCGAAACTTCACCGCTCTGTCGGCCTTGTGATTGAAGACTTCGCCCGGATGCCGCTAGCTTGCGCCCATGGATCGTCGCTTTTTTCTCGTTCTCCTGCTCGCCGGCTGCGCGGACACCTCGCCGCAAGGGCCGTTGACGCCCCTCACGCCGGCTCTGCCGGCGCCCGCCCCGACGGGCGGCCCTCAGGCCCAGACGCCGCCGTCGCCGTCGCCGACGCCCGTTCCGACCGGCGAGTTGAGTTTCGACACCTGGCTGGGCGACTTCATGGTCCGCGCCCAGGCCGCGGGGCTCAGCCGGCCCTTTCTGGAACAACAACTGGGCGGCGTGACGCCTGACGCCCGGGTGATCGGCCTGGACGGCCGCCAGCCTGAATTCTCCAAGCCCGTCGGCGACTATATCAAGGGCGTGATCAGCGACGATCGCGTCGCCGTGGGCCGTCGCAAGCGCGCCGAACTGACCTTCCTGCCCGACATCGAGAGCCGCTACGGCGTGCCGCGCGACATCCTGCTGGCCGTCTGGGCGATGGAATCGGCGTTCGGCAAGCTGCAGGGCGACTTCGACGTGGTCCGCTCGATGGTCAGCCTGGCCGCCGACGGCCGCCGACGCGGCTGGGCCGAGGGCGAACTGATCGCGGCGCTGCAGATCATCGATTCGGGCGAGGTCACCCGCGCCCAGCTCAAGGGCTCGTGGGCCGGGGCCATGGGCCAGACCCAGTTCCTGCCCAGCAACTACCGCACCACCGCCGTCGACGCCGATGGCGACGGCAAGCGCGACATCTGGGGCTCGGACGCCGATTCCCTGGCCTCGGCCGCCAATCTGCTGGCCAAGGGCGGCTGGAAGCCGGGCGTCGGCTGGGCCAAGGAAGTGATCCTGCCGGCCGGCTTCGACTACGGCCTGTCCGAAGGTCCCCGCGAACTGCCGTCATGGTGGGAAGCCAAGGGCGTCAAGCGCGCCGACGGCCTGCCCTGGACCAGCGCCGACGCCGCCTCGCCCGCCGGCCTGATCCTGCCGGCCGGGGCCGCGGGTCCAGCCTTCCTGGCCCTGCCCAACCACTTCGCCATCCGCAAGTACAACAACTCGACCTCCTACGCCCTGGGCATCGGCCTGCTGGCCGATCGCTTCGCGGGCGGCGGCCCTCTGGTCGGAACCTGGCCCGTCGACGCGCCGCTGTCGCTGTCGGACCGCATGGCCGCCCAGATCGCCCTGGCGCGGCTGGGCTTCGATCCCGGCCCCCCCGACGGGGTGATCGGCGCGGGCAGCCGCAAGGCCCTGCGCGACTGGCAGGGCAGCCGCAACCTGCCGGCCGACGGCTATATGTCGATGGACATGGTCCAGCGCCTGAAGGCCCAGGCAGGGATTAGCTAGGGGGCGGGGTCTGGTCCTTCTCCCCTTGCGGGAGAAGGTGGCGCGAAGCGCCGGATGAGGGGTCGAAAAGCCCATCCGGAAAGACCGCGAGACCCCTCACCCGACCGCCTCCGGCGGCCACCCTCTCCCGCAAGGGGAGAGGGGCCGAACGTCTGCTGAGGGGTGGGCAGCTGCGAGATCAGCGTTTGCGGCGGTCCAAGAAATACCGCCATGCAGCCTTCCGATAGTCGGGATCGAGTGTGTCAAACTCAATCTCTTCGAACTTGATCGACGTCTTTCGCCATCGCTTAGACCAATTGGCAAACCGGACCTCTTGCTCCGGTGACGTGAAGATCAATCCGAAATCCACCGCCCAGCAAAGCGGAGCCATGATCGCGAGAACAACTAACCATATCCCGTAGTTGTTGCCGTGGCGGGACAGCGGCAGATGTTGAACAAGGCTCCGCATGCCGTCTGGATAGATCAGACTGAAGAGCAGCAGCACGGTGAGCACCGCCGCCACGATCGATAAACGACCGATCGCTTTGATCTTCTGGTCTTGGTAGGTCATTGAAAAGCGCCCTGCGCGCAACTGCACTATTGCTATCGCATATGGCGCGCAGACTGGGCAACGGGCCGTGCGGGGACGTCGGCGTTGGTGAGCCGACCTTCATCGCCACGGCTATGATCGGATCGCGCCGAGGTTGGCCAAGGGTGTTAAGGGAGGTTGCGGACGAGGCTGAAGCCGGGGCCAACCTCGGCGATCACAAAACCTTCTTCGCGAAACGTTCGATCGAGATCTTCGCTCAGTTTGACGCCAATCCAGTCGATCCTGGACCACTCCGGATGGTGAAGGTCCACTGTCTCGAACATCGCCAGAACATCGCTGCTATCGATCTCATCCATGTCGGACTTGAACAGTGCACTGTTTGGATCTGTGGCCTTGGCACGCCATATCGCTTCGGCGAGCGCCCTGTTCGCAGGAGACTCGACCAGCCAAAAAGCGTCGCCGACTACGGGGCTATCTTCGGACCCGTAGTCTGTTGAGAAGGCTACAACGACGTGCATTGTCGTGATGTGTCATGCCGAGCTATCGGCCGCAACGGATCGCCTAGCGACTTCAAACGGCGCCTCCAGATCTAAACCTTGATCCCGCCCGCCCCCTACCCCGTCGCGATCTCCATCCAGATCGCATGGCTCTCGCCCGGGGCCAGTGTGACGAGGCCCGCGTCCGGCGCCCTGAAGGGGTCGGGCCGGCTGGCGCAGGGTTCGACGCAATAATAGGCCTCGCCGGGCGGGACATAGACGTGCAGCCAGCGGCAGTCCGGCGAGGCGGTGAGCGTCGTGGTCGGCAGGCCCGGCGCCGACAGCGCGGCCGTCTGTGTCCAGCCCGTGTAGCAATGGTCGATCAGCTCGTCATGGCCCTCGACCGGCGCGCCGCCGGCCCAGTCCGGGCCCCAGACGCCCTTGTGCAGGACGGTCGGCAGAACGTCCTGATCGACCATCCAGACGCCGTCGACCGAGGCCTTGAGGACCTCGCCCGGGCGGCGCGGGAAATAGGGGTGCAAGCCCAGGCCCGCGGGCATGGGGGTATCAGAAGTGTTGGTCACCGAGAGGTCCACGCGCAGGACGCCGTTCGTCAGCCCGAACCGCTGCTCGGCGCGATAGGCCCACGGCCAGTCCGACGGCGCGTGGTCATAGGACAGGACCGCCCGGTCGCCCTTCGCCTCATTGACCGTCCAGGCGGCGCGCCAGCCCTGTCCGTGCAGCGCATGCGGGTGGCCCGCCAGATTCGGCGTCAGGCTCACGTCGCGTCCGTCGACCGTGAAGCGGCCCCGCGGAACGCGGTTGCAGAACGGGACCAGCGGAAAGCTCGACACCTGCAGCGCATCGGTCGCGCCCTTGGCCATCGGTCGCAGAATGTCGCGTCCGTCCACGGAGAAGCCGGCGATCGCGCCGCCGATTTCGGGACAGAGTTCAAGGCGCGCCGCGCCGCTTTCAAGGACGATCATGGCCCATCGGTACGGCGGTTTCCGGCCGCGATGCAAGCCCGCCCGATAGCGCTCCCAGTCGCGGATGGCTTGCATGACCCGGCGAGGCGATGCTCAAACTCCAGGATGATCGAAAAGCTCTCCGCCGGAACGGCGCGGCGCATGGCGCTGGCGGCGCAAGGGTTCGGCAAGGCCCGGCCCGCCGCGCCGGCGCGACGTCATCTGCTCTCGACCATCGACACCCTGGGCTTGCTGCAGATCGACTCGGTCAATGTGGTGTCGCGCTCGCACTATCTGCCGCTGTTTTCGCGGCTGGGCGACTATCCGCGCGGCCTGCTGGAGGACGCCGCCTGGGGCAAGACGCCTGATCTGGTCGAATACTGGGGTCATGAGGCCTCGCTGATGCCGCGCGAACTGCATCCGCTGCTGCGCTGGCGGATGGCCGACGCCAGGGCCGGGGTCGGCGTCTGGAAAGGCGTGGCCAAGTTTCTCGACAGCCATCCCGAGCTGATCGGCCAGGCCTTGGAGGAGATTCGCCGGCGCGGCCCTCTGTCGGCCTCCGAGCTCGAGATCGGCGCCCAGAAAGGCCCCGGCGGCTGGTGGGGCTGGAGCGAGGCCAAGCGGGCGCTGGAATGCCTGTTCTGGATCGGCGACCTGACCACCGCCACGCGCCGCGCCGGCTTCGAGCGGGTCTATGCGACGCCGCAGCAGGTGCTGCCGGCCGCCCTGGTCGACGCGCCGACGCCCAGCCGCGAGGACGCCCACCGCGCCCTGCTGACCCGGGCCGCGGCGGCCCTGGGCGTGGCCACCGAGCGCGACCTGCGCGACTATTTCCGCATGGGGCCCGTCGAGAGCCGGGCGCGCATCGCCGAGCTGGTCGAGGACGGGGTCCTGATCCCCGCCCAGGTCGAGGGCTGGCCGCAGACGGCCTATGTCGCCGCCGGCGCGGCCCGTCCCCGAAAGATCGCGGCCCGCGCCCTGCTCTCGCCGTTCGACAATCTGATCTGGTTTCGCGAACGGACCGAGCGGATCTTCGACGCCCGCATCCGGCTGGAAATCTACACCCCCGCCCATCTGCGCACCCACGGCTACTATGTGCTGCCGTTCCTGCAGGGCGAGGCGCTGACGGCGCGCGTCGACCTGAAGGCCGATCGCAAGGCCGGCCGCCTTCTGGTTCAGGCGGCCCACGCCGAGCCCCGCGCCGACGGCGAGACGCCGTTCGCCCTGGCCCAGGAGCTTCGGCTGATGGCGGCTTGGCTCAAGCTCTCGGACGTTTCGGTCGCGGACAAGGGCGATCTGGCGGCGGATCTGAAGGCGGCGCTCGCGTCGTGACGCCCCGCCACCATCGTCGCGGTTGACAGGTCTGACCAATTTCTGGATTTTATCAGGGATATATTTTTCACATATAATAAATTGGGGAAGCAGGGTGAAGGCGGCGCCATCTGAAAGCCGGTCGGACGGCGCCGCGATCTGGCGCATGCCCCGCCTCGGCTTCGGCGGCGGGGCGATCGGCAACCTCTACGCCGCCGTCAGCGACGACGTCGCCGGCCAGACCGTGGCGGCGGCCCTGCATGCCGGGTTTGGCTATTTCGACACCGCCCCGCACTACGGCTTTGGCCTCAGCGAGACGCGTCTGGGCCGAGCCCTCGCCGGCCAGGCGGATGTGATCGTCTCCAGCAAGGTGGGCCGCCTGCTGGTCCCCAACCGCGCCGGACCCGGCGCGCGACACGGCTTTGTCGACGCCGCGCCGTTCGAGCCGGTGTTCGACTATGGCTATGACGCGGTGATGCGCTCGCACGCGGCGAGCCTGGAGCGGCTGGGCCGCGACCGCATCGACATTCTGCTGGCCCACGACCTGGGCCGGCGCACCCATGGCGACCAGCACCCCGCCCGCCTGCGAGACTTCTTCGAAGGCGGCTATCGCGCCATGCGCGAGCTGCGCGACAGCGGCGCGGTCGGCGCCATCGGGCTGGGGGTCAACGAATACGAGGTGTGCGAGGAGGCCCTGGCCCACGGGGACTTCGACGTCTTCCTGCTGGCCGGCCGCTACACCCTGCTGGAACAGACCGCCCTGGACCGGTTTCTGCCGCTGTGCGCGAAGCGGGGCGTCAGGATCATCATCGGCGGCCCGTTCAATTCCGGCGCGCTGGTCGAGAGCTTCGGCGCGGTACGCTCCCGTCACTACGATTACCATCCGGCGCCGCCGGAGATCGTCGATCGGGTTCGCCGGCTCGAAGCGGTCTGCGCCGCCCACGGCGTCCCGCTGCCGGCCGCCGCCCTGCACTTTCCCCTGGCCCATCCCGCCGTCGCCAGCGTCATTCCCGGCCTGGGCGACCCCGACCAGGTCGAGCAGGCCGTCGCCTGGATGGCGACCGAGATTCCGGACGCGCTGTGGGATGATCTGCGGACCGAGGGCCTGCTGCATCCCGACGCCCCGACGCCCCGCGCCCGGGTCGCCGCATGAAGCTGATCCTGCTGCACCCCGATGACACTGTGCTG
>JAHINZ010000209.1 GCA_018895795.1 Alphaproteobacteria bacterium | reverse complement strand
GACACTTGCCCCCTCCGGATGCTGCGCATCCTCCTCCCCCGGAGGGGGAAGATGAAACGCGCCGACCTCATCTTCCCCCTCCGGGGGAAGACGGTCGCGGAGCGACCCGTAGGGGGCAAGTGGCTTGCGCCCGCCGCCTCACCCTCTAAACTCCCGTTCAAACAAGTGTTGGGGAGAAACCACATGGCCGATGTCGCCGAACAGACCGCTCAGGACCTGAACTCGGGCACCAAGCCGGTCGATCCTCGCCACGCCATCGACGAGGCCAAGCTGGCAAGCTGGCTCACGGCCAATGTCGAGGGCTATCAGGGCCCGCTGGAGGTACGCCAGTTCAAGGGCGGCCAATCCAACCCGACCTATCAACTGGTCACACCCGCCAAGAAGTATGTCCTGCGCCGCAAGCCGCCCGGCAAGCTGTTGCCGTCGGCCCACGCCGTCGACCGCGAGTTCAAGGTGATCTCGGGCTTGAACAAGGCCCACTTCCCCGTCGCCAAGGCCTATGCCCTGTGCCTGGACGAGGCGGTCATCGGCACGATCTTCTACGTGATGGACAATGTCGAAGGCCGCATCCTGTGGGACGGCACCCTGCCCGACTATCAGCCGGCCGAGCGCCGGGCGATCTATGAGGCCGAGATCGACACCCTGGCGGCGCTGCACAATGTCGACTACGCCGCCGTCGGTCTGGCCGACTATGGCAAGCCGGGCAACTATTTCACCCGCCAGATCGACCGCTGGACCAAGCAGTACAAGGCCAGCGAGACCACCGACCTGGAAGACATGAACAAGCTGATGGCCTGGCTGCCGACCACGGCGCCGGCCGACGACAAGACCACCATCGTCCATGGCGACTATCGCCTCGACAACATGATCCTGCACGCCACCGAGCCCCGCGTGGTGGCGGTGCTGGACTGGGAGCTGTCGACCCTGGGCAACCCCCTGGCCGATTTCAGCTATTTCCTGATGAACTGGGTGATGCCGTCCGATCAACGCGGCGGCCTGTCGGACATCGCCGACCTGGGCGCCTATGGCGTGCCGACCATCGAGGAAGCGGTGGCCCGCTATTGCAAGCTGACCGGGCGCGACGGCCTGCCCAATCTGGACTGGTACTTCAGCTACAACCTCTTCAGACTGGCCGGTATCTGCCAGGGCATTGTCGGCCGGGTGCGTGACGGCACCGCCGCCAGCGCCCATGCGGAACTGATGGAAGCGCGCGTGCCGGTTCTGGCCCGAGGGGCCTGGGCCTTCGCGCAAAAGGCGGGGGCCTGAGATCTCAATGCGTAAACTGGCGACGGGCCTCTGCGCCCTTCTGGCGACAACCGCGCTCGCGGTTTCGGCCCAGGCCGAAACCCTGTTCGTCCAGGCCGGCCGGCTGCTGGCCGATCCGGCGACCGGCAAGGTCGAGACCGCCAAGACCGTGGTCATCGATAACGGCAGGATCACGCGCATCGTCGACGGCTATGTCGCCGAGCCCGGCGGCAAGGTGGTGGACCTGAAGGACAGCTTCGTCCTGCCCGGCCTGATCGACAGCCACGTCCACCTGACCGGCCAGCAGGGACCGACCTCGCGGCTGGACGAGGTGACCCAGTCCTCGGCCGACCAGGCCATGGTCGGGGCCGGTTTTGCCCGCAAGACCCTGATGGCCGGCTTCACCACCGTGGCCGACCTGGGGGCCGACAACCACGCCATCTTCGCCCTGCGCGACGGCATCAAGCGCGGCGACGTGATCGGCCCGCGGATCATCGCCGCCGGCTCGGCGGTCTCGGTCCATGGCGGCCATGGCGACGTCAACGGCTTCAGCGAGGAGGTCATGCACGTGCTGCGGCCGACCTCGGTGTGCTCGGGCGCCGACGACTGCCGCCGCGCGGTGCGCGAGCAGGTCTGGCTGGGCGCCGACATCATCAAGATCACCGCCACCGGCGGCGTGTTGTCCAACACCGCCGCGGGCCTCAACCAGCAGTTCTCGGACGCTGAACTGGCGGCCATCGTCGAGACCGCCCACCGCATGGGTCGCAAGGTCACCGCCCACGCCCATGGCGTCGACGGCATCAACAGTTTCCTGAAGGCCGGCGGCGATTCGATCGAGCACGGCACCTATCTGGACGCCGACAGCATCGCCCTGTTCAAGAAGAACGGGGCCTATCTGGTGCCGACCCTGATGGCCGGCGACTTCGTCTATCGCATCGCCACGGGGCCGAACAACTTCCTGACCCCCGCCCAGACCGCCAAGGCCCTGGACGCCGGACCCAAGATGCTGGCCATGGCCCGCCGGGCCCACGACGGCGGGGTCAAGATCGCGTTCGGCACCGACACCGGCGTCAGCGCCCACGGCGACAACGCCGGCGAATTCGCCCTGCTGGTCAAGGCCGGCCTGACCCCGCTGGAAGCCATCCAGACCGCCACCGTCAACGCCGCCGACCATTTCAGCCTCTCGGCCGAGATCGGCAGCCTGGCGCCCGGCAAGGCGGCGGACCTGATCGCGGTCAGGGGTGATCCGCTCAGCGACGTGACGGTGTTGCAGCATGTGACGGCGGTGGTGAAGAGCGGCGTGGTGGTGAAGCCCTAGCGACTGGCCCCCTCCGCGCTGCGCGCTCCTCCCCCGGAGGGGGAAGATGAGATCGGCGCGGTTCATCTTCCCCCTCCGGGGGAAGACGATCGCGAAGCGATCCGTAGGGGGCGAGTCTACAGCCCTGCCTTGGCCAGCACCGTGTTCAGCGCCGCCTCGTCCTCGAACCGGGCCCGCACCGG
>JAHINZ010000013.1 GCA_018895795.1 Alphaproteobacteria bacterium | reverse complement strand
TCCGCACAGGCGCGTCGGGCGCGTAGTGCAGGGCCATCCGGCCCGGCGAGCGCTTGGCGTCGTTCTCGGCTTCGGCCAGGGGCCCCACGATGGCCTCGAGCTGGGCGCGGGTGACGGCGCCGGGCCGCAACAGACGCGGCGGGCCATCCAGCACGGCGACGACCGTGGACTCCAGGCCCACGGCGCACGGTCCGCCATCCAGCGCCACGGCGGCCTTGGCGCCCGTCTCGCTGACCGCGTCGGCATAGGTGGTGGGGCTGGGCCGCCCCGAGCGGTTGGCCGAGGGCGCGACCACGGCTCCACCGAACGCCGCCAGCACGGCGCGCGCCAGCGGATGGGCGGGCACGCGCAGGGCCACGGTGTCCAGACCGGCCCGGGCCAGGTCGCAGACGGCGGCGGCGTCGCGGATCGGCGCGACCAGGGTCAGGGGACCCGGCCAGAAGGCCTGGGCCAGGGCCAGGGCCCGGTTATCGAGCACGGCGATCCGGGCCGCGGTCTCGAGATCGGCGACATGGGCGATCAGCGGGTTGAAGCGCGGTCGGCCCTTGGCCGCGAAGATCGCCGCCACGGCGCTGGGATTGGCCGCGTCGGCGCCCAGGCCATAGACGGTCTCCGTGGGCAGCAGCACCAGCCCCCCGGCGGCGAGGGCGCGCGCGGCCCCCTCTATTTCCGCTTGGCGGTCTATTTGCGCTTGGCCGTCAGGGCGAAGCTGACCTTCACCTTCGCCGCGATCTGATCCGTATCGGCCCATTCACCCTGTCCAACCCCGAACACCGTCCGGTCCAGGGTGGTTACACCGCGCGCCGTGGCCGTGTCGCCGTCGATCTTCAGGCTGAACGGCAGGCTGAGCGGCGTCTTGACGCCGCGCAGGTCCAGCGTGCCGTCCGCGATGAACTTGCCTTCGCTGGTCTTGCGGAACCTGGTCGCCGCGAAGGTCGCCTTGGGATGGGTGGCGCTATCGAAGAAGTCACCGCCGGGCAGGCTCTGGTCGCGCTGGGCGTCGCCGGTCACGGCGGAGGCGGTGTCGATGGACACCGCAAGCTTCGAGCGATCCAGCGCATCCGGCGAGAACAGGATGTCGGCCGTCCAACGGGTGAAGCTGCCCTCCAGCGCCTCGCCGGACCAGGTGGCGGTGAAGCCGAGCTTGGAGCCCTTGGCCACTGTCCAGGCGACCGGGTCCTTCAGCGCGGGATCGGCGGCGGGCGGCGCGGCCTCGGTCGCGGCGGCGGGCGTCGGCGCGGTCGGCGCGGCCGCCGTTGCGGGCGCCTCGGCGACGGCCGGCGCGACCTTGGGCTTGGCGGCCGGCGTATAGAGATAGCCGGCGGCGACCACGGCGATCAGGCCCGCGACGACGAGCCAGGCGCGCGGCTCCTTCAGGCCCGGCTTGGCCCCCGGGGCCATGTTGGCGAACACCGCGTCCTTATCCAGCAGCTGGTGCTTGGCCACCGCGCCCAGGTGCAACAGCAGCAGCAGATAGGTGAACTTGACCAGCACGCCGTGACCGAGCTCGCCGATTTCGGCCCAGACGTGCTTGGCGGCCGGGGCCAGGTCGGGAATCAGCGGCAGATGGGGCCAGGGGACCGTTCCAAACAGCAGGGTCGGGATGTTGGTCTTGCTGGCCGAGACCATGATCCAGCCGGTCAGGGGCAGGCCGATCAGGATCACATAGAAGCCGACATGCACGATCCGCGAGGCGATCTGCTCCCACCGGGGCTGGCCGATCGGCGCGGGCGGCGGCGGATTGACCAGTCGCCAGGCCAGACGCGCCAGGCTCAGCAGCAGGATGGTGATGCCGATCGACTTGTGCAGCTGGTAGAGGGCGAAGGTGGTCGCCCCCTTGGGGCCGTCTCCCGCCCGCCAACCCAGGATGATCTGGAAGAGGATGGCCGCGGCGATCAGCCAGTGGATGATGATCGCCACGGTGGTGTAACGCGTCCGCGTCGCGGCCATGGAATTCTCCGGATGCCGATGTCTTCAGGGCCGAGCGCAGATGGCCGCGGTCACAAGACCAAGCCCGCGCTTCCGCTTCAAGCGGTTTCCAGTTTGAAGCGGAAGGCGAGCGCGGGACCGACTACTTCTTGTCGAACTCGACTTCGATGTTCAGCGTCACGTCGTCGCCGACCAGCGGCACGTACTTGGTGACGCCGAAGTCCGAACGCTTGATCGTGGTCGAGGCCGAAAAGCCGGTCTTGACACTGAGCGGCACGAAACCGCTGCCGACGCCGTTGAAGGTGACGTCCAGCACGGCGGGCTTGGTCACGCCGTGGAGGGTGAGGTCGCCCGTGACCTTGCCGGTATGGCCGTCGCCGACATCGACCGAGGTCGAGACGAAGGTGATGGTCGGGTACTTGGCGGCTTCCAGCCAGCCGTCGCCGGCCAGTTCCTTGTTGAACTTCAGGCCGAAGGCGTCGCCGCCGGTGGCGGTGTCGATCGAGGCCGGGTCGACGGTCACATTGATCTTGGCGGCTTCCGGAGCCTTGGGATCATAGGTGAACTCGGCGTCCACCTTGGTGAAACGCAGGGTATAGTGCGAGAACCCCATGTGGGTGATCTTGGCGGTGACGCTGGCGTGGGTCTTGTCGAGCACGTAGTGGCCGGCCGGCAGGTCGGCGGGCTTGGTCGAGTTGACGCCCGGCGCGGCCAGGGCGGCGGGCGCCGAGAGAAGCGCGGCGGCGAGCGCGGCGTAGGCGAAGGGACGAGCCATCGGGAAAGATCTCCAAAAATAACTGTGATTGCAGCAGTTACGGTTCTTCCCAGTTAGGAAGTCTGCCCCGCGGAAAAAGGGGCCTGACATCACGACAGCGTGAGCGCTTGTAAGAACGAGCGGTCGACTTGGCGGGATCGCGCGCCGCGCCTAAACACAACGCCGATAATCTGGAGCTCCCTCGTCCATGACCTTTCGCGCCCCCGTTCGCGATATCGCTTTCTCCCTGCGTCACGCGGCGGGCTTTGACCGCCTGGCCGCCGCCTATCCCGACGCCGACGCCGATACCGTTCAGGCCGTGCTGGAGGCGGCCGGCGACCTGGCCGGCGAGGTGCTGGCGCCGTTGAACCGCAGCGGCGATCTGGTCGGCGCCAAGCTGGAAAATGGCGTGGTGCGCGCCGCGCCGGGATTTGGCGAGGCCTACGCCCAGTTCGCGCGGGGTGGCTGGAACAGCCTGGCCGCCGATCCCGCCCATGGCGGCCAGGGTCTGCCCAAGTGCCTGGAAGTCGGCGTCTTCGAGATGTTCCACGCCGCCAACATGGCCTTGAGCCTGTGTCCGATGCTGACCCTGGGCGCGATCGAGGCCCTGGCCCATCACGGCTCCGACCGTCAGAAGGTCCTTTACCTGCCCCGGCTGGTTTCGGGCGAATGGACCGGCACCATGAACCTGACCGAGCCGCAGTCCGGCTCGGACCTGAGCACGATCACCACGATGGCCACGCCCGACGGCGCCGGCGGCTGGACGATCACCGGCCAGAAAATCTACATCACCTGGGGCGATCATGATGTGGCCGACAACATCGTCCACCTGATCCTGGCCCGCACCCCCGACGCCCCTGCGGGCGTGAAGGGCATTTCCCTGTTCCTGGCCCCCAAGATCCGGGTCGATGACACCGGCGCCCTGGGCGAGGCCAACGCCCTGCGCGTGGGCGGGCTGGAGCACAAGCTGGGCATCCACGGCTCGCCCACCTGTGTGATGCTGTTCGAGGGCGCCAAGGCCGAGCTGGTCGGCCAGCAGGGCTCGGGCCTGGCCCACATGTTCACGATGATGAACGCCGCCCGCCTGCAGGTCGGAGCCCAGGGCGTGGCCATCGCCGAGCGCGCCTATCAGCAGGCCCTGGCCTTCGCGCTGGAGCGCCGCCAGGGCCGCTCGGCCTGGACCGGCCAGGCCTCGGCGCCGCTGTTCGACCATCCGGACGTCCGCCGCACCCTGACCCTGATGAAGGCCCGCATCGAAGCGGCCCGCGGGATCTGCCTGTCCACGGCGGTCGCCGCCGACCTGGCCACCCATGGGGCGAGCGAGGACGAGCGCCTGGCCGCCAAGCTGCGCGAGGAACTGCTGACCCCGATCGCCAAGGCCTGGTCGACCGACATCGGTGTCGAGGTGGCCTCGCAGGGCGTGCAGATTCACGGCGGCATGGGCTTTATCGAGGAAACCGGGGCGGCCCAGCACTATCGCGACGCCCGTATCGCGCCGATCTATGAAGGGACCAACGGCATCCAGGCCATCGATCTGGTGGGCCGCAAGCTGGGCCTGGGCGAAGGTCAGGCGATCGGCGACCTGATGGACGATATCCGCGACACGCTGGACGCGCTGAAAGCCGGCGATCCCGCTTTGGCCCTGGTCTCCAGCCGGCTGGAGACGGCGCTGAACGCCGTCAGCGCCGCGACCGCCTGGATGATTGAACGTCGCCTCCGCGCCTTGCCCGACGCCCTGTCGGGCGCGACCGCCTATCTGAAAATGCTGGGCGACGTGGTCGGCGGCTGGATGCTGGCCAAGGGCGCCCTGGGGGCCGCCGGCGAGGCCGATGCGGCCTGGGCCGAGAGCAAGCGCGCCCTGGCCAGGGTCTATGCCGAAGCGGTCCTGGCCCAGGTCCCGGGCCAGGCGGCGGGCGTCATGCTCGGCGCGGCGGATTTCGCGGCGATGACGGCCGAGGTGATGGGGGCTTGAGGAAACACTGGCCCCCTCCGGGCCGCTTCGCGACCCTCCTCCCCCGGAGGGGGAAGAGGAGGTCGGCGCGGTTCATCTTCCCCCTACGGGGGAGGAGCGCGCAGCGCGGAGGGGGCGAGAGGTCTGACCCTACAGCTGACCCAGCATGTAGTCGGCCGACGAGACCTTGAAGTCACCGCCCTCTTCGACGTTCAGCGTGGTGACAACGCCGTCCTTGGCGATCAGAGAATAGCGCTGCGAGCGCGAGCCCATGCCGAACTTGGAGCCGTCAAATTCCAGGCCGATGGCGCGGGTGAAATCGCCGTTGCCGTCGGCCAGCAGCAGAACCTCGTCGGTGATGCCCTGGTCCTTGCCCCAGGCCTTCATCACGAACAGGTCGTTGACCGAGACGCAGGCGATGGTGTCGACGCCCTTGGCTTTAAATTCCGCGGCGTGATCCTTGAAGCCCGGCAGGTGCTTGGCCGAGCAGGTCGGGGTGAAGGCGCCGGGCACGGCGAACAGGGCCACGGTCTTGCCCTTGAACAGCGCGTCGGAGGTGATCGGCGCGGGCCCTTCGGCCGTGCTGGTCATGAAAGTGGCCGCTGGAAGCGTGTCGCCAACCTTGATCGTCATGGGCTTGGTCCTGTTCGTTGAGGGTGGATGTCAAATAGAGGTCGCAAGACAACGCGCCAAGAGCATGAAGGTGCAAAGCGGCCACCGACCATGCACGCCGGCCCGCGCGGCGCGGGCCAAGCGCGGCTTTCGCGGCCTCTTGATCAGATTCCGACGGTGAAGATCGGCTTCGGCGCGGGTTCGACTTGAAACCGTCGTCTTCCGCCCTGATCCTGTCGGTATGGACCGCGACACGCATGACGAGGCGGATTTCCTGGCCGGCCGCCTGTTGGTGGCCATGCCGGGCATCGAGGATGAGCGCTTCGAGCGCGCCGTCCTCTATATGTGCGCCCACGACGCCGACCAGGCGATGGCCATCACCGTCAATCGGCCGGTCGAGGGCCTGACTGTGTTCGAGCTGCTCGACAAGCTGGGCGTGCGCTCGGAGATCAAGACCCAGACCAATCTGGTGTTGGTGGGCGGGCCCGTCGAGCTGGAACGCGGCTTTGTCCTGCACACGGATGACTTCAACTCCCCCGACTCGACCTTGCCGCTGGCGGACGGGCTGGGCCTGACCGCCACCCGCGATGTGCTGGACGCCATGGGCAGCCACACCCGCCATCCGCGCCGGGCGATCCTGGCCCTGGGCTATGCCGGCTGGGGCCCAGGCCAGCTGGAGCGGGAGCTGCGCGACAATATCTGGCTGATCTGCGACGCCGACGAGGATCTGCTGTTCGACGACGACCACGAACACAAATGGACCCGGGCCCTGGCCAAGCTGGGGATCTCGGCGGATCACCTGTCGACCCAGGCGGGGCGGGCTTAGGCGTGATCGCTGCTCCCCCTTTGGGGGAGCTGTCGCGGAGCGACTGAGGGGGCTAATGCGGCTGAGGCCGAGCTGCCCCCTCCGGCCCTTCGGGCCACCTCCCCCGGAGGGGGAGGATCTTGAGGACTTTACCCCCGCGCCTTCACCGGCGCGGCGCCGTCCACATAGGCCTCATTGAGATAGACCTCGGCCTCCTGCGGCGACAGGGCCGGCGCATAGCCGAAGCCCTGGCCGTAGTCGCAGCCCAGATCCTGCAGAGCGCGGGCCATTTCGGCGTTCTCGACGCCCTCGGCCACCACTTCCAGGTCCAGGTCCTGGCCCAGCTTGACCACCGAGCGGACGATCTTGGCCGAGCCGGGATTGCCGCCCATCGTGCGGACGAAATAGCGGTCGATCTTCAGCGTGTCGAACGGCAGGCGGGTCAGATATTGCAGCGACGAGAAGCCGGTGCCGAAATCGTCCAGCGCCAGGCCGGCGCCGGCGTCGCGCAGGGTGCGCAGGATCACGGCGGCCCGCTCGGGGTCGCGCATGATGTCGCTTTCGGTGACTTCCAGCTTCAGCGCGCCGCGCGGCAGGTTGTTGATCTTCAGCACCTGGGCCACGTCATGCACCAAGCCGGGTCGATCGATCTCGCCGGTCGACAGATTGACGCTGACGGTCAGGGCGCCGACGGCCGGATGGCTGCGACGCCAGGCGCCCAGCTGCGCGCCGGCGGTGCGCATCATGTGCTCGCCCAGTTCGCTCATCAGGCCCATTTCCTCGATCAGCGGGAGGAACTCGTCGGGCGGCAGCATGCCCCGGCGCGGGTGCAGCCAGCGGGCCAGGGCCTCGAAGCCCGACAGCGCGCCGGTCGACAGCCGTACGACCGGCTGGAAATAGGGGGTGATCTCGCCGCGGGCGATGGCGCCGCGCAGGTCGGCCTCGAGAGCCAGGCGCGAGAGGCCGTCGCTCTCCATCGAGCGGCCATAGGCGGCGGCCCCGCCGCGACCGCCCGAGGAGGCGGCCTCGACGGCCAGTTCGGCGCGCCGCAGAAGTTCGGTGGCCTCGGGGGCGTCCTCGCCGCCTTCGGCCGACACCGCCCCGATCGACAGGGTGGGATGGATATCGAAACCAGCGACCCGCAACGGCCGTTCCAGCGCGTTGCGCAGGATCTCGGCCGGCTCGAAGCCCAGCGGCTCGCATAGCACGGCGAACTCGTCCTCGCCGATCCGGCCCAGGATCGAGCCCTCGGGGAAGGCGGCGGCCAGACGCGAGCCCAGGGCGGCCAGGACCAGGTCGGCCCGTTCGTGACCCAGGGCCTCGTTCAGGCGGCGCAGGCGATCGACATCGGCGACCACCAGCTCATGCACGCCGTCCCGAGCCAGGCGCTCGCGGGCTCGGGCGATGAAACTCTTGCGATCCAGCAGTCCGGTCAGCTCACAGCGACCGGAGGCGGCGAACTTGACCTCGGGCGCGACCACGCCGGCGGCGCGCACGCCCTCTTCCAGCCAGACCCCGCGCCAGATGCAGGCTTCGCCGCCGCGCATGCGCAGGCGGGCGACGACTTCGGAGCCGGGCTGACGAAATCTGAGCACTTCCTCGGCCTGGGCGCGGTCCTGCGGCAGGGCCAGGGCCCGGAAGGCGGCGGACGAGCATTCCGGCGCCAGCAGGCCCAGGCCCAGGGACCGCGCCGAACCGTTGATCCTCAGGCGATCGGCTTCGGGCTCCCAGACCCACAGGGCGACCTCGGCCGCGCCCAGCGCTTCCAGCGTGGCCGTCGCATCCCAGATCTTACGGTCGGTGCTCCGAAACGACATACTCGATCCCACGCCACTCTGGGCGTCTTGTGTCCGGGCCCCGCGCTAGGATCGCGCGACAAGTCCGAACAGACGATGATCTCGCCACTCGCCGTTAATTTTCAAATAAGCCGGGGCGTAACCCTCCTCCAAAAACCCGCATTTCAGCAGAAGAGCGGCCGAGGCGGCGTTTTCCGGCATGCAGGCGGCCTCCAGGCGATGAAGGCCCAGGCCGGTGAACGCGAAGCGGATCATGGTCGCCACGGCGTCGCTCATCAGGCCCTGTCGCGCATAGGGCTGGCCCACCCAATAGCCGATGGTCCCGCTCTGAGAGACCCCGCGGCGGACGTGGAACAGCCGCACCGCGCCGATCAGGGCGTCGTCGGCCTTGCGAAACACGAAACACGGACAGGCCTCGCCGGTCTCCAGCTCGCGCTCATAGGCCCCCAGTCGGGCGCGAAAGGCGCCGCGACCCAGGTCGTTCTCGGCCCAGGTCGGCTCCCAGGGCTCGAGAAACGGGCGGGACGCGCTTCGCAGCTCGGCCCAGGCGCGGTGATCGGCCGCGCGCGGCGGCCGCAGATAGACCGCCTGGCCTTGCAGCTTCAGGCCGGGTCGTGACCGGAAGAGTTGCGCAAAGCTCGGCACGACGATCCTCAGCCGACCCCGAACAAGGCTTTCTCGAACGCCGCGCCGGCTTTCAAGGCCGACTTGGCGCCCAGGATCGCGGTGGCGCAACGACGGGAGTCCAGCAGGCGTTGGCCCAGCCGCGCCACCTCGGCGGGGGTGACGGCCTCGACCTCGGCCGCCAGCTCGGCCGGCGGATACAGCCGGTCAAACAACAGCACCTGGCCGGCGGCCTGTTCGGCGCGCGACAACGGCTGTTCGCGGGCCATGAACATGTGGGCCTTCAGCTGGGCCTTGGCGCGGGCCAGCTCGGCCGGCTCGATCTTGCGGGCCAGGGCGACCAGCTGCTCGGCGCAGACCTTGGCGGTCTCCACGGCGTTGCCCGCCGCGCAGCCGGCATAGATGCCCAGCGCCCCGTGATCGGCATAGGTGTCGGAATAGGCGTCGATATTATAGGCCAGGCCGCGTTTCTCGCGGGCTTCCTGGAACAGGCGTGACGACATCCCGCCGCCCAGGCACTCGGCGAAGATCCGCAGGGCGAAATAGTCGCGCTCGCGCGCGCCGCAGGCCGGCAGCATGAACACCAGATGCGACTGCTCCAGCTTGCGGACCTCGCCCTCGTGGCCGCCCACGAACGGCGCGGCCTGGGGTTCGGGAATGACGGCGCGGGCCGGGGCGCCGCCAAAGGCGCGTTCGGCGGCGGCCAGCAGTTCGCCCTCGCTCACCGCGCCGGTGGCGCTGATCACCAGACGGTCGGGCGCGTAGATCGCCGCCCGCCAGTCCGAAAGACCGGCAGGGGTGGCGGCGTTGACCGTCTCGACCGAGCCGAGGATCGGGCGGGCCACCGGGTGCTCGCCCCAGGCCGCCCGCTGGATCAGGTCAAAGACATAGTCGTCGGGCGCGTCGGCGGCCTCGGCGATCTCCTGCAGCACCACCTGCTTCTCGCGGGTCAAGTCGGCCGCGTCGAGGGTGGGGCGCAGCAGCAGGTCGGCGATGACGTCCATGCCCAGATCCAGCCCGCCCTTCAGGGCCCGGACCTGGAAACTGGTGCGCTCATAGCCGGTGGCGGCGTTGAGTTGGCCGCCCTGGCTTTCGATCACCTCGACGATGTCGCGCGACGAGCGGGCCCCAGCCCCCTTGAACACCATGTGCTCGAGCAGGTGCGACCAGCCCGAGCGGGCCAGATCCTCGTCGGCGGCCCCGCGGCCGGCCACCACGCTGAGCGCCAGGGTCTCGAGGCCCGGCATGGGGTCGCAAACGACCCGGACGCCGTTGGAAAGGGTGGTGAGCGTGGCGCTCACGAGGTGGCCGCGAAGGTGCGCACGAAGGCTTTCACCGTCTCGCCGCTGGCCGGAAGGCGCTCGAAGCGCTCGGGCTTCTTCGACAGGTCGGGGGTGGCGCGCGGCGTCGCCGGGGTCAGGCCGCAGGCGGCCAGAACCGCTTCGGGGAACTTGGCCGGGTGGGCGGTGGACAGCACCACCACCGGGGTGGTCGGATCGTCCAGCTGCACATGGGCCGCCGCCGCCACGCCGACGGCGGTGTGCGGGTCGATCACCTCGCCGGTCTCGTTGAGGGTCGAGAGCATGGTCTTGGCGGTGTCGGCCTCGCTGACCGCCACGCCGCGGAACAGCTCGCGCATCAAGGCGAAGGCGCTGGGCGGGATGTCGATCAGGCCGCTGTCGGCGAAGCCCCGGAACGCCCGGCCGGTCTCGACCCCGTCGTGGCGCACGGCCTCGAAATATAGCCGCTCGAAATTGCTGGCCACCTGGATGTCCATGGCCGGGCTCTGGGTCGCCGACACCGACCCCTTGGCGTAGAGGCCGTCCTCGAAGGTGCGGGCCAGGATGTCGTTGGAATTGGTGGCGCAGACGATCTGGGCGATCGGCAGCCCCATCTTGCTGGCCACGAAGGCGGCATAGGCGTCGCCGAAATTGCCGGTGGGGACCACGAAGGCCACCGCCCGTTCGGGCGCGCCCAAGGCGACGGCGGCGGTGAAATAATAGACGCTCTGGGCGGCGATCCGCGCCCAGTTGATCGAGTTGACGCCCGACAGGTCGACCGCGTGGCGGAACTGGTCGTCCTGGAAGGCCGCCTTGACGATCGCCTGGCAGTCGTCAAACGAGCCCTGGATCGAGACGCAGGCGACATTGTCGTCGGTCGCCGTGGTCATGAACCGGCGCTGGACCTCGCTGATCCGGCCCTCGGGAAACAGGGCCACGATGCGGGCGTTCTTGCGGCCCCGGAAAGCCTCGACGGCCGCGCCGCCGGTGTCGCCGGAGGTGGCGCAGACCACGGTCATGGTCCGGCCGTGGCGGGCGAGAGCATAGTCGTACAGCCGCCCGAGCAGCTGCATCGCCACGTCCTTGAAGGCCAGCGACGGGCCGTGGAACAGTTCGACGAGAAACAGGCCGGGCGACAGCTGCTTCACCGGGCAGGTCGCCGCGTGGGTGAAGGTCGAATAGGCCTCCTCACACATGTCCTCCAGCGCATCGCGGGGGATGTCGTGGCCGGTGAACCGGCTGAGGATCTCGGCGGCGACGCGGTGATAGGGCTGGCCCGCCAGCGCCGCGATCTCCTCGCGGGTCATCTCAGGCCAGACGTCCGGCACATAGAGGCCGCC
>JAHINZ010000208.1 GCA_018895795.1 Alphaproteobacteria bacterium | reverse complement strand
GGTCGCCGAGAAGAACAGGGTCTGCTTCTTGGGCGGCGTCATCTTGAAGATGCGCTCGATGTCCGGGATGAAGCCCATGTCCAGCATGCGGTCGGCTTCGTCGACGACCAGGAACTGCACGCCGGTCATCAGCAGGCCGCCACGCTCGAAGTGGTCGAGCAGACGGCCGGGGGTGGCGATCAGAACGTCGACGCCGCGATCCAGCTTCTTGACCTGGTCGCCGAACGACACGCCGCCGATCAGCAGCGCCCAGGTCAGCTTGGTGCCCTTAGCGTATTTCTCGAAGCTGGAGGCGACCTGGTCGGCCAGCTCGCGGGTCGGGGCGATGACCAGGGCGCGCGGCATCCGCGCCTTGGCGCGGCCGTTCATCAGCTTGTCGATCAGGGGCAGGGTGAAGGCGGCGGTCTTGCCGGTGCCGGTCTGGGCGATGCCCAGAACATCCTGCCCGGCCAGGGCTACGGGAATGGCCGCGGCCTGAATGGGGGTGGCCGTGGTGTAGCCGGTGTCTGCGACCGCTTGCAGGGTCGTGGGCGACAGCCCGAGTTCGGTAAATTCTGTCATATCAATCTGGCTGAATTCAGAGCCGCCCGTGTTTGGGCGAACGGGCGGCGCGGATTCGCCTGACCTGCTCCGAAGCTGGCGATAAATAGGCGGAATTGCGCCAAAGTCAATGACGGGGCGCGAGCGAGGGCCGGAGCGGCGATGGCGGATGGACGGCAAGACGACGGCTGGGATTCTTCAGCCAAGGCCTGGATCGCCGATAGGGGCGAGACCGGCGATTTTGGCCGCCAGTACGCTCCAGACCCGCCTATGATCGCCCAACTGCGCGGGCTGCCCCGGGGCTCCGCCCTCGATGTTGGATGCGGGGAAGGGCGGGTCCGCTGAATCCTACGCGCCGAGGGCGGCTGGCGTCGCGATCTGCTGGGGAGCCCCAGGCACTTCGCCATCGACCGCTATCTGGAGGCCCGGTCGGTCTGGGAGCGTTCGCGCGGCATCGATCCGCAACGGGCGCCGGCCGCTTAGCGACTACAGGCGCTGGTTCCTGACCCAGGGGTTGCTGCTGACCCATTTCGACGAGCCCGCCGCGACCGGGGGTGCGCCAGCCAAGGCCGAGCGCTACGGACGCGCGCCCTGGTACGTCATCATGGCCTGGCGCAAGCCGTGACGCACACGCGCCCCTGCCTGTCAGGGCCGAAGGAAGTACTCCGTGGGCGTCTTGCCCTTGCCGCTGGCGAAGCGCGTGTGCGGGGCGTTCGCCTTGTTCTGATTGTCGGCGATCATCATCTCGTCGGGACCCCGCCTTTCGATCACGAGATAGATGTGGTCGGCGCCGGGCGGCGTGGGATCGAAATCATAGGTCACGCCGATATCGCCGGGCTGCTGATCGCCGAGGTCTATGCGCCGCCAGCCCCGCTGCCTGATCCGGTGCGCCAGATTGCCCGCGCCCAGGGTCATGGGGACGTTCACGCCGGCCGCCTGCAGCAGCGCGCTGAGGTGGGCCGCGCAGCCGTTGCTCGGATAGCCCGGCAAGGCCCTGGCGGCCGTGGCGCGGGCGGCGGCCAGTCCCGCTTCGGTGGATCCGAGCGCGATCAGCTTGTCGATATGCTGCGCATCGCCGGGCGGCAGGTCCGCGACGTCTTCAAGAAAGTCCGCGCTGACGAAACCATCGGCCGCGCCGTCGCCCTGGAGATCAACCTGGGTCCATCCGGCGCCGCTTTTCAACGGGTAGACCGCCGTCCCGTAGGGCAGCAGGCTCAGAATTTCGAAATTCGTGCCGGGGCCAGCCCGAAGTCTCACGCCGCTGCGAGCGTTGACGCGTTTGCGAATGAACAGAACAGGCATGCCGACTTCTCCTGGCGCAAGATTTTTCACGTAGGAACTTTTAAGCGGACACTCCGGCGACAGGCGCGGAGCCGGTCGCGATCAACGTCAGGTCCAGGCGGCGCCCGCCGGCCATGAAGCTTGACCCTACGCCATGACCCTGGATGGTGTAAGTGAAAAATACAATCGAGGCGAGTTTTGATCAGCCGATCTGTTCTCTAGCCGCTGGCGCGACGCCGCTGGCCGCTCTATATCCGCCGGGCACATGACCATCGATCACGACTCCCGCCTCCGGCGGCTTCGCTTCCGCGCCTGGCATCGCGGTTTTCGGGAAGCGGACCTCATTTTGGGGCCGTTCGCGGACAACCACGGCCACAGGCTGACGCCCGAACAGCTCGACACGCTCGAGGCCCTGCTGGAGAATCCAGATCGCGAGATCTATGCCTGGATTGTCGGTCAGGAAGCCACGCCCGCTGAGTTCGAGACCGACGTGCTGGCGATGATCCGCACGTTCCGGTTCGAGGCCCATGCCGTGCGCCCTGTCGGCGACGGCGCTTAAGAGCCCGTCATGGCCTACGACGCCAAGCAGATCGCCAAGGCCGCCGGGGGCTTGACCCTGGCCGGCGCTCCCGAAGGCTTTGACGCCTTGGTGATGGGCGACATCGCCAGGGCGCGGGGCGGGCTGACCGCCTTCGTCGCCCGCGACACCGCCCGCGCCAACGCCTTCGCCGACGCCCTGAAGTTCTTCGCGCCCGAGGTCGAGGCCGTGGTCTTCCCGTCTTGGGACTGCCTGCCCTATGACCGAGTCGGGCCCTCGGCCGGCGTCGCCGCCCAGCGCATGGCCACCCTGTCGCGCCTGGCGCGCGGCCTGGGAACGACCAAGGCCGCCATGCTGATCATCTCGGCGCCGGCGCTGTTGCAGCGCGTGCCCGACAAGACCGTGCTGATGCGCGCCAGCTATTCGGCCACGGTCGGCGCCAGCGTCGATATCAAGGACCTGGAGCGCTATTTCGCCGTCAACGGCTATGCCCGCGCCTCCACCGTGTCGGAAAAGGGCGAGTTCGCGATCCGGGGCGGCGTCATCGACGTCTATCCCTCGGCCGCTGAAGAGCCGGTGCGGCTGGACCTGTTCGGCGACACCCTGGAAAGCATCCGCGCCTTCGATCCGGAAACCCAGCGCTCGACCAAGCAGCTGAAGGCGGTCGATCTGCTGCCGGTCAGCGAGGCCCTGCTGGACGCCGAGGGCATTTCACGGTTCCGCGGCGGCTATGTCGCCAAGTTCGGCGCGCCGGGCGACGATCCGCTGTACGCCACGGTCAGCCAGGGCGGCCGCCGCGCCGGCCTCGAGCACTGGCTGCCGCTGTTCTATGAGCGGATGGCGACCCTGTTCGACTATCTTCCGGACGGGGCCCTGGTCGGCGTCGACCATCAGGCTTCCGAGGCCCGGGACGAGCGCCTGGCGATGATCGAGGACGCCTATGACGCCCGGGCCGGCGCCGACCGCAAGTCGGCCTATCGCCCGCTGGAGCCCAGCGCCCTCTATCTGACCGCCCCGGAATGGGAGGCGGCCCTGGCCGACCGCCCGCACCGCCGGTTCACGCCGTTCCAGCCTCAGGGCCTGGACGTCGTCGACATGGGGGCCAAGCTGGGCCGGGTGTTCGCCGCCGAGCGATCGCAGGACAGCGTCAACCTGTTCGAGGCCACCGGCGCGCACGCCACGGCGTTGAGCGCCCAGGGCAAACGGGTGCTGTTCGCCTCCTGGTCGGAGGGCTCGTCCGAGCGCCTGGGGACCATGCTGGCCGATCACGGCCTCAGCAGGATCACCTACGCACCCTACTGGCAGGCGGCCAAGGCGGCCGATCCCAAGACCCCGCAGCGCGTGGTCCTGCCGCTGGACAACGGTTTCGAGACCGACAGCCTGGCGGTCATCTCCGAGACCGACATCCTCGGCGATCGCCTGGCCCGGCCGCGCAAGAAGCGCCGCGCCGCCAATTTCCTGGCCGAGGCCAGCGCCCTGACGCCCGGCGACCTGGTGGTCCATATCGACCACGGCATCGGCCGCTATGAGGGTCTCAAGACCCTCGATGTGCAGGGCGCGCCGCACGACTGCCTGGACCTGCTCTACGCCGCCGACTCGAAGCTCTATCTGCCGGTCGAGAACATCGACCTGCTGACCCGCTACGGCGCCGACGGCGAGAACGTCCAGCTGGACAAGCTGGGCGGCGCGGCCTGGCAGAGCCGCAAGTCCAAGGCCAAGGAACGCCTGCGGGTGATGGCCGAGGGTCTGATCCAGATCGCCGCCGCCCGTCAGCTGAAGTCCGTCGAGGAAACCGACGCGCCGCAGGGCGTCTATGACGAGTTCTGCGCCCGCTTCCCCTATGAAGAGACCGACGACCAACTGTCGGCGATCGCCGATGTGCTGACCGACCTGGGCTCGGGCAAGCCGATGGACCGGCTGATCTGCGGCGATGTGGGTTTTGGCAAGACCGAGGTCGCCCTGCGCGCCGCCTTCGTGGTGGCGATGAGCGGCAAGCAGGTGGCGATTGTCTGTCCCACCACCCTGCTGGCCCGCCAGCACTTCAAGACCTTCAAGGAGCGTTTCCAGGGCTGGCCGGTCAAGATCACCCGCCTGTCGCGCCTGGTCACGGGCAAGGAAGCCGCCGAGACCCGCGAAGGCCTGGCCAATGGCCAGTTCGAGATCGTGGTCGGCACCCACGCCATCCTGTCGAAACAGGTCTCGTTCAAGGACCTGGGCCTG
>JAHINZ010000207.1 GCA_018895795.1 Alphaproteobacteria bacterium | reverse complement strand
TCGCCGTCCTCCAGCGGATCCTCGTCCTCGCCGGGGCGCAGTCCAAGAGGATCGGGCACCGAGAACCCCGGCGGCAGGTTCATTTCCAGCAGGCCGGCGGCCTTCATCTCGGTGACGCCCGGCAGGTCCGACAGGGTGGCCAGGCCATAGTGCTCGAGGAAGGCGTCGGTGGTGCCGAAGGTGACGGGCCGGCCCGGCGAGCGGCGGCGGCCGCGCATGCGCACCAGGCCCAGCTCCAGCAGCACGTCGAGGGTGCCCCGGCTGGCCTGGACCCCGCGCACCGCCTCGATCTCGGCCCGGGTGACGGGCTGGTGATAGGCGATGATGGCCAGGGTTTCCTGGGCGGCCTTGGACAGACGGCGCGGCTCCTCGCGCTCCTGCGTCATCAGGAAGGCCAGATCCGTCGCGGTCTGGAAGCGCCAGCGATTGGCGACGCAGACCAGCTCGATCCCCCTGCCCTCATAGCGGACGCGCAAGGCCGCGATCCCGGCCTGGATGTCGGCGCCCTGCGGCAGACGCTTGGCCAGATCGACGTCGCTGAGCGGCTCGGCGGCGGCGAACAGCAGGGCCTCGATGCAGCGCTCGGTCAGGAGAGGGTCGATCATAGCGGCAAGCAAACCCAAATCTTGTCATCCCGGCCGCAGCGAAGCGGAGCGCCGGGACCCAGGGGCAGCCACACTGCGCCGGCCCCTGGGTCCCGGATAGCCTCTGCGAGGCTTCCGGGATGACAAGAATAGAAGCTGAATTGGGAGATGCCCCTCACGCCTCAGCCTCCAACGGCTCGGCCCGGGTGCGCAGATAGACGTCCGAGAACGCGTCCAGCTGGCGCGCTTCCAGAACGCCCTCCTTGACCAGTTCCAGCGACGCCGCCAGGGTCGAGGCCAGGTAGGAGGCCGGGGACGGCCCCGCATCGTCGTCGCCCTCCAGCCAGCGCTCCATGGGGGCCACGACCGACAGGGTGGTCCAGTCCTCCATTTTCGGCAGCATCGACCGCAGACGATCGCGGGCGTCTTCCAGCGGGTAGGCCGTGGGCGGACGCGGCGCGTAGTAGCGGCTGTGCTCGCGTTTGCGCTGGGCGATATAGGCGCTCATCAGGCTGTAGAGATCGCCTTCGAGCCGGGTGGAGGAGACGATCTTCACCGCCTCGGGATCGCCGCGCATGAAAACGTCGCGCTGGAGCAGCGGGCGCTCTTTCAGCGCCTCGACGGCCTGGCGCATGACGTCCAGCTTGGCCAGGCGGAAGGCCAGCTGCGCGGCCATTTCCTCGGCCGGCGGCTCCTCGGCCTTGGCGCGATCGGGCTTGGGCAGCAGCAGGCGCGACTTCAGATAGGCCAGCCAGGCGGCCATCACCAGATAGTCGGCGGCCAGGGAGAACCGCACCCGCCGGGCCTGTTGCACGAAGGCCAGATATTGCTCGGCCAGCTTGGTGATCGACAGCTGCAGCAGATCGACCTTCTGGCTGCGCGCCAGGGCCAGCAACACGTGCAGCGGGCCTTCATAGCCTTCGATGTCGATGACCAGCGCCGCGCCGTCTTCCGCCGCCGCGTCAGCGGCCTCGAAATCAAGCGTGGGCTGGAAGCCCGTGGTCACGCAAAGCGGCCTTCAAAGGCGGCGTCGAACCGGGCGCGGGCCTCGGCGACGTCGAACGGTTCCACCACCTTGACCAGGCGGTTCATCACCGCCTGCGCGCGGCGCTTGGCCTCGCGCGACAGGCCGCCGACGCCCGACAGCACGGCCTTCATCTCGCCCATGTCGCCGTTGCAATGCAGGACCACGTCGCAGCCCGCCGAAAGGCTGTCCTTGGCGCGCTGCCTGAAGTCGCCGGACAGGGCCTTCATCGACAGGTCGTCGCTCATCAGAAGTCCATCGAAGCCGAGGGATTCGCGGATGATTTTCTTGATCACCTTCCGCGATGTGGTGGCGGGGTGCTTGCGGTCGATGGTCGTGTAGACGACGTGGGCGGTCATCGCCATCGGCATGTCGGACAGCACGCGGAACGGCGCGAAGTCGCGGGCGTCCAGCTCGGCCAGCTTGGCCTTGACCACCGGCAGTTCGAGATGGCTGTCGCTCAGGGCCCGGCCATGGCCGGGAATATGTTTGATGATCGGCAGCACGCCCCCGGCCAGCAGGCCCTCGGCGGCGGCGCGGCCCAGGGTGGCCACCTGCTCGGGCGTGTCGCCATAGGCGCGGTCGCCGATGATCTCGTGGCCCAGCGGATCGGGCACGTCCAGCACCGGCACGCAGTCGACATTGACCCCGATCGCTCGCAGGTCATGGGCGATCAGACGCGCGCCCAGGCGGGTGATCTCCCGGGCGACCAGAGGATCATTGGCCACCAGCTCGCCATAGGCGCGGCCGGGCGGATAGGTTTTCCAGTGCGGCGGCTGCAGGCGGGCGACGCGGCCGCCCTCCTGATCGATCAGGATCGGCGCGTCGGGCCGGCCGACCGTGTCGCGCAAGGCCGTGGTCAGGGCGCGCACCTGCTCCGGATCGGCGATATTGCGCTTGAACAGGATGAAGCCCCAGGGCTTCACGTCCCGGAAAAAGGCGGCTTCCTCGGCCGACAGGGTGGTCCCGGCGCAGCCGAGGATCGCGGCGGAGATGCTCAAGCGCTGGCTCCTACTTCACAAAGCAGGACTTGCCCGCCGCCGAAATCGCGTCGCAGAACGCCTTGGCGGACTCGCGGCTGGCGAAGCCCGTCACCGAGGTGCGGTAGAGCGTGGTGCCGTTCTTGTCGATCGCCTCGACCTTCTTGCCCTTGCCGGCGGCCAGGCCCGGCGCCAGGCGCGCGGCGTCGTTCCAGGCCTTGTCGGCCAAGGCGGGAGAGGACAGAGCGCCGATCTGGACCATGGCCGAGCCGCTGGCCGAGGTGGCGGGCTTGGGCGTCGCGGCGGTCGCGACGACCACGGGCTTGGGCTTCGGCGCGACGGGCGGCGGCGCGATCGCGGCGGTCGCCAGGGCTTCGATGGTCGGGGCCGGCTTGGCGGGGGCCGACTTGGCCGCCGGCGGTGGGGTCACGGCCTCGACCGGCCGGGCCAGAGGCGTCTCGGGCTGGGCGGCGAAGGTCGGCGACGGCTGCGACTCTTCGTTGCGGTAGATCTGCAGGCCCGAGGCCGGATCGGTCGGCTGGCTGCCGGCCGGCGGCGGGGTCTTCATCTCGGCGACCTGCGCGCCCACGGTGCGCGGCGGCTCGTTGGGGCCGCGCACGCCGCCGCGATAGATCATCACCACCGCGACCACGAGGGTCAGAAGCACCACGGCGCTGATGATCAGCGTCATGGGCAGAGGGCGCGAGCCGCGCACCGGCTGGCGCGCATCGAACGACAGCGGCGCATCGGTGGGCGGCGTATAGGCGCCGCGGTGGGGATCGGACATCGCGATGAGGCTCCAGAAGACAACGCGCGTGGCTCGGCCCGCCGAATCACACATGCGCGAACATAGTTTACCGAACCGACGCCCGCGCCATAAGCGTCCGCGCCCATCCTGTCGCCACGAAGATGCTTCGCGTTGGAAAACCCCGATCGCGCGGGCGGGACCCTAGTTCCAGACGTCGAGCTGGAACAGCTTGCGGTGTTCCTCGATCGCGAAACGGTCGGTCATGCCCGCGATATAGTCGCAGACCACGCGGGCGCGCCCGGCCTCGTCGCGGTTCTGCGACTTTTCGAACCAGTCCGACGGCAGGACGTCGGGCTCGGCCAGAAACAAGCTGAACATCTCGGCCAGAATGCGACGCGCCTGGCTGCGCGTGCGGTTTACGCGCCAGTGACGATACATGCGGGCGTGCAGGAACTGACGCAGGCGGGCCAGGTCCTCGGCCATGTCCGGCGAGAAGGCGACCAGGGCGTGGTCCAGACCCCGCACCGCGTCGGCCGACTGCACGCCGGTGGCGGCGGCCCGCTGCAGGGTCTCGCCCATCACGTCGTCGACCATGGCCCCGATCATCCGGCGCACGGCTTCCAGGCGGGTCAGGCGCAAGTCGAGGTCCGGCCGCTCGCTGCGGACGGCGAACAGGATCGGGCCGATCAGTGGCACGTCCATCAGTTCGTCGAGGCTGAACAGGCCCGCCTCGACGCCGTCGTCGACGTCGTGGTTGTTGTAGGCGATGTCATCGGCCAGGGCCGCGACCTGGGCCTCGGCCGACGCCCAGGTGTCCAGGCCCAGATTGTAGTCGTTGTCGTACTTGGCGATGGCTTTCCAAGACGGCTTGCCCAGCTTGGCGGTCACCGGGCCGTTGTGCTTGATGATGCCTTCCAGGGTTTCCCAGGTCA
Source organism: Alphaproteobacteria bacterium (assembly GCA_018895795.1). Classification (GTDB taxonomy): domain Bacteria; phylum Pseudomonadota; class Alphaproteobacteria; order Caulobacterales; family Caulobacteraceae; genus Caulobacter. The sequence continues at coordinate 4,279 of JAHINZ010000207.1, read as the reverse complement.
GGTTCAGCCCCAGAAAGTCGGGATAGCGGTGCTCCAGCTCGGTCACCACCCGGAAGGTCTGGACGTTGTGATCAAAGCCGCCATACGGCTTCATCTTGTCCTGCAGCTCGTCCTCGCCCGCGTGACCGAAAGGCGGATGGCCGATGTCGTGCCCCAGGGCGATGGTCTCGGCCAGGTCGGAGTCGAGCCCCAGGGCCGTGGCCAGCGAGCGCGCCACCTGGGCCACTTCCAGTGAATGGGTCAGACGGGTGCGGAAATTGTCGCCCTCGTGGGCCACGAAGACCTGGGTCTTTTCCTTCAGCCGCCGAAAGGCCGAGGTATGGATGATCCGGTCGCGGTCGCGGGCGAACGGCGTGCGGGTGCGGCTCTCGTCTTCCTTGAACCGTCGACCGCGCGACTTAGCCGGGTCTTCGGCATAGGGAGCGCGCGCGACAAGATAGGGAGATGACGTCATGAACCGCTCTTGGACCGTTCTTGGGCTTTCGCCCCTTCCGTTGGGGCGCTGATATCCTCATATAGGAGAAAGATGAGTTTTCCACAGCCATGACCGAACCCACCATCACGCTTTCCCCCAATGCCGCGCGTCGGATTCACGCCATCGGCCAGACCGAGGGGCGGCCCGTCATGCTGCGCGTGGCGGTCGACGGCGGCGGCTGCTCGGGCTTTCAGTACCGGTTCGACCTGGTCGAGTCGGCGGAGGCCGATGACCTTCGGATCGAACGCGACGGCGCCGCGGCGCTGGTCGACGAGATGTCGATGCTGCTGCTGAAGGGCTCGGAGATCGATTACGTCGACGAATTGGCCGGGGCGGAGTTCAAGGTCCGCAATCCCAACGCCAAGTCCAGCTGCGGCTGCGGCGTCAGTTTCTCGATCTAGCTTCGGTCGGCCGCGCCTGTTTCAGGCTAAATCTCTTTATCCCCGCTCTCCCCGGCGAAGGCCGGGGCCCAGATTCAGCCTGAGCGTCTGGGGATGATGCGCCTTCTGCCTGAGAAAAGACGACAACCTCCCTGAATTCGATCTGGGCCCCGGCCTCCGCCGGGGAGAGCGGAAAAGAGGGATTCGATCTAACCCGGGATAAACTGCAGCACGGTGATCGTCAGGGCGGCCCAGGCCGCCGGCGCGGCCATGGCGGCCCAGGCCTCGGTGCGCTTGCCCTTGCGCCACCGTATCCAGCCGACCAGCGGTCCGATCATGCACACAGCCCAGAACAGGGCGCCCAGCACGAAGCCGAGCCAGGCCACGGGATTTCTCATATTGCCGGGACCATCAAAGACCAGCGGCGAGAACACCGCCAAAATGGCTCCGATCGCCGCCACCGCCGTCCACGCCACGGTGATCAGGGCGAGCAGCATCTGCTGTCCCTTGTCCGAAATCCTGAAGGCCGACTTGAGCGCTTGCGTCATGCGCCCTAGCCTTCGGCCCGCCCCCTGGAGCCGTCAATGCGTATCGCCACCTGGAACGTGAATTCCGTCAATGCTCGCCTGGAAGGGGTGCTGGCCTGGTTCGAGGCGCAAGCGCCCGACGTCGCCGTGCTGCAGGAAATCAAGTGCGTCGACGAGAAGTTCCCAACTGAAGCCTTTGAAAGGCTTGGCTATAATGTCGCTGTCCACGGACAGAAGACCTATAATGGCGTCGCGCTGTTGTCGAAATATCCTCTGGAAGACGTGCGCCGCGGGCTGCCGTTCCTGAGCGCGGACAAAACCGACGAGCAGGCGCGCTATATCGAGGCGGTGATCGCCGCTCCTGCGCCGGTTCGGGTCTGCGGGATCTATCTGCCCAACGGCAATCCGCTCGGGACCGAGAAGTTCGACTACAAGCTGGCCTGGATGCGCCGCCTGCACGCCCACGCCCAGACGCTTCTCGCCTTCGAGGAGCCCTTGGTCATTCTGGGCGACTACAATGTCATTCCCGAGGTCGAGGATGTGGCCAATCCCGAGGCCTGGGCCGGCGACGCCCTGTTCCAGCCCGAAAGCCGCGCCGCCTTTCGGGCGCTGAAGAACCTGGGCCTCACCGACGCCTATATGCAGGCCGACGGCGCGCCGGGCGGCTACACCTTCTGGGACTATCAGGCCGGCGCCTGGCCGCGCAATCTGGGCATCCGCATCGACCATTTGCTGTTGTCGCCCCAGGCGGCGGACCGGCTGGTCGACGTGGTCATCCACCGCGACGAACGCGACAAGGAAAAGCCGTCGGACCACGTGCCCGTCGTGGCGGAGTTGAATCTCTAGTCTCTGTTGCGAATCCCGGATTCTGACTAACTTCAAGTCCCATGAGCGAACTCGCCCGCCTTTTGCTGCTCGTCGCCCTCGCGGGATCGGCCGTGACCTTCATGGGCAGCGCGGCGATCTGGTTCATGGACGATGATCGGCGCGTGCGCCGCGCGCTGCGCCATGTGCTCAGAGGCGAACCGGAGGTTCTGATCCTGGCCCGCGGGCGCGGTCGGGGCGCGGGCTTTTCGTTCGCCACCGGCCTGGCCGCCGTCGCCTGGGACAGCGGGGCCTGGTGCCTGATCTATCGCATCGACGAACTGATGGGCGCCGAGCTGCTGATCGACGGTCAGGTCGCCGGTCGGGTGTTTCGCGGCGAGCCCCGGCGGGCGCTGGATCAGGTCGCGCCCCAGGCCAGTCAGATCACCCTGCGCCTGGTCTTCGACGATCCGCGCCATCCCGATTTCGGTCTGGATCTGTGGATGCCTGGGGACGCGCAACGGCGCGAAAGCCGCTCGCCCGCCGACGCCGTCCAGGAGGCCAATCGCTGGCTGGCGCGATGCGAGGCGATCGTCCGACGTCCGCAACCACCCCGCGCCGCGCCCGTGGTTCAGGCGCAGTCGCCCGCGCCGCCGCCGCCTCCTCCTCCTCCTCCGGCTCCGGCTCCGGCTCCGCCGCCGCCGCCGCCGGTCCCCCTGACCGAGGACGGGTTCGACGAAGATCCGGAGCCGGCCTTCGACCTCGACGAACCGCCCTGGGAGCTTGAACCCTCCCCGCCCCTGGCGTCGGCCTACAAGCCGGTGTCCAAGGCCCGCCGCGAACGCGACGCCCAGCAGAGCGACCTGCCCTTCGATCTTGATGACTAGGCCGCGGCCCCATTTGATCGCCGTTGGGGGATAGGCCATGGTCCCGGCCATGCCCATTCTCGCCCTCTCCCCCTTTGACGCCGCCGCCATCCTGATCGTGCTGGCCGCGACGCTGGGCTATCTGAATCACCGGATCTTTGGTCTGCCGTCCTCGGTCGGCATGACGATCATGGGGGCCGTGGCCTCGCTGCTGGTGATCGGGGCCGACGCGTTGCTGCCCGGCAGCCGACTGGCGCCGACCGTGGTCTCGTTTCTGGCCGGCATCGATTTCCACCGCACCTTGATGGAAGGCATGCTGTCGTTCCTGCTGTTCGCCGGGGCTCTGCATGTCGACTGGAGCCAGATGCGGCGCGGGCGCGTGCCGATCCTGGTGCTGAGCACGATCGGCGTGGCGATTTCCACGGTGATCGTCGGGGCGGGGTTCTACGTCGTCTCCAGTCTGCTGGGCCTGGGCGTGCCTTTGATCTGGTGCCTGGTGTTCGGCGCCCTGATCAGCCCGACCGACCCGGTGGCGGTGATGGGCGTGCTGAAACGGTCCCAGGTCCCGCCCCTGCTGCAGGCCACGGTCGCCGGCGAAAGCCTGTTCAATGACGGGGTCGGGGTGGTGATCTTCTCCATCCTGCTGGCCACGGCCCTGGGCGGCCACGAGTTCTCACTGGGCCAGGCCGGGATCGAATTCCTGATCGAGGCCGGCGGCGGCGTCCTGCTGGGCCTGGTCACCGGCTGGATCGCCTATCGGGCCATGCGCAGCATCGATGACTACAATGTCGAGGTGCTGATCAGCCTGGCCGTGGTGATGGGCGGCTACAGCCTGGCCCACGGTCTGCACGTCAGCGGCCCGGTGGCCATGGCCGTGGCAGGGCTGGTGATCGGCAACGCCGGCGTCGCCTACGCCATGAGCGACGTGACCCGCGACTATCTGCTGAAGTTCTGGGCCCTGATCGACGATATCCTCAATGCCGTCCTGTTTCTGCTGATCGGACTGGAGATCATCGCCGTCCCGATGGATATGCGCATCCTGATCGCGGCGCTGGCGGCGATCCCCCTGACGCTGATCGCGCGCTCCTTCTCGGTGGGCGCGCCCTTCATCCTGATGCGGCCCTGGCTGTCCCTGGGCAAGACCGCCCTGCCCACCCTGATCTGGGGCGGACTGCGCGGCGGCATCTCGGTGGCCCTGGCCCTGTCGCTTCCCGACACGCCGATGCG
>JAHINZ010000206.1 GCA_018895795.1 Alphaproteobacteria bacterium | reverse complement strand
CGGCTTTTCCGATAACGGGTTACACCGCTGATGAACTGGTGGGACTGACTCTCGGCCAGATTATCCATCCGGAGGATTTCCACGGGTTGGAGACGGCGCTGCGATTGAAGATCCAGGGGGCGGCGTCGATCCCCGGCAGCGCCGTCGAGTACCGCGTCACCCGCCAGGACGGCGTGGTGATCTGGCTTGAATCCCGCCCGACCCTGGCCCTTGATCCGGTCAGCGGCAAGAAGATCGGCATCAGCGACATCGTTCGTGACATCACGTCGCGCAAGACGCTCGAACAGGACCTGCGCGACGCCCAGATCCGGGCCGAGGCCGCGGCCGCGGCCAAGGGCGAGTTCCTCGCCAATATGAGCCACGAACTGCGCACCCCCCTGACGTCGGTGATCGGGTTCGCCAACCTGATCGACGACCAGCCCGAGCTCGGTCCCGACACCCGTCGCTATGTCAGCCGCATCGTCGACGGCGGGCGCGCATTGCTGGCGACGATCAATGACATCCTCGACTTCTCCAAGCTCGAGGCCGGCCACATGGAGATCCGGCCGCGCCAGGTCGAGGTGGCCGGCCTGGCGCGCGAAGTGCTCGACATCTTCGCCCTGCAGGCCTCGGCCAAGGGGTTGAGCCTGACAGGGCACGGCCTAGACGACCTGCCGGCGACTCTGTGGCTGGATCCCGAACGTCTGCGGCAGGTGCTGCTCAATCTGATCGGCAACGCGCTCAAGTTCACCGAGAGAGGCGGGGTGACCTTGAGCCTGACCTATGACGCCGCGGAGGCGCGGCTGCGGGCCAGCGTTGTCGACACCGGCCAGGGCATCGCCGAGGACGATCTGAGGCTGCTGTTCCTGCGGTTTTCTCAACTGGACGCCTCGCCGCGCCGTCAGCATGGCGGCACGGGTCTGGGCCTGGCCATCTCCAAGGGCCTGGTCGAGGCCATGGGCGGTCAGATCCGCGCCGAGAGCCGGCCGGGGGAGGGCGCGCGGTTCATCTTCGACCTGCCGGTTTCGATCGAGCTCGCCGTCGAGGTCGAGGGCGAGGCGTCGCCCGCGAGTCTCCCGTCAGGCTGCCGGGTGCTGGTGGTCGACGACAATGCCGCCAATCGTGAACTGGTTCGAACGGTGCTGGAGGCCTTCGACGCCGTGGTCACAGAGGCGGTCGACGGCGAGGAGGGCGTGGTCGCCGCCGAGGCGGGCCCATTCGACGTGATCCTGATGGACCTGCGGATGCCTCGGCTGGACGGCGTCCAGGCGGCCGAACGGATCCGAGCCGGCGGCGGGCCCAGCGCGGGCGCGCCGATCATCGCCTTCTCGGCGGATGTCGGCGCCGGAAGCCCCGGCGGGGTGTTCGACGGGTCGGTGTCGAAACCGATGACCGTTCAATCCCTGCTGGGCGCCATTAACGGCGCGCTGGCGGCTTGATCAGGCCTGGGCGGCCGCCAGGTCTTCGGCCAGACCCATCCATGTCGCCTCGGCCTCGTCGAGCTTGGCCTTGGCGGTGTCGCGACGCTTGGTCAGTTCGGCCACCTTGGTCGGGTTCTTGTAGAGTTGCGGATCGGCCAGCTGGGCGTCGAACTCCGCCACCTGACGGGTGGTGCGGGTGACCACCTGTTCGGCGGCTTCGATCTTGCGCTTCAGCGGCTCGATGGCCACCGTCTTGCGCGGCGCCGCGGCCGGTTCGGCGCTCTTGGCCGGCTCGCGGGCCACCTGGGTCGGCTTCACCGACTGCTTGGCGCGGTCGAGCACGAACTTGGCGTAGTCGTCCATGTCGCCGTCGAACGGCTTGACGGTGCCGTCGGCCGCCAGCCACAGGCGGTCGGCGACCAGCTCCATCAAGGAACGATCGTGGGTGATCAGGATCACCGCCCCCTCATAGTCGTTGAGGGCGTCCAGCAGGGCGCGGCGGCTGTCGATGTCCAGGTGGTTGGTCGGCTCATCGAGGATCAGCATGTGCGGCGCGTCCATCGCCACCATGTTCAGCAGCAGGCGGGCGCGTTCGCCGCCCGACAGGTTGGCGACCGTGGTCTCCTGCTTGTCGAAGCCGAGGCCGAACTGGGCCAGCTTTGACCGCCGCGAGGACTCGCTGGAGTCCGGCATGGCCCGGCGGATGATTTCCAGCGGGGTGTCGTCGGGGTCCATCGCCTCGATCTGGTGCTGGTGGAACCAGCCGACCTTGATCTTGCGGTCGCGGTGGAACTCGCCCGACTGCACGCCCAGCGCGCCGGCGATCATCTTGGCGAAGGTCGACTTGCCGGCCCCGTTGACGCCCAGCAGACCGATGCGGTCGTCCAGGTCCATGCGGAGGTTGAGGTTCTTGAGGATCGGACGGCCTTCCTCATAGCCGACATTGGCGTGTTCCAGCCGGATCAGCGGCGGGGCCAGCGGGCGCGGCGGCGAGGGCAGGGTGAAGGGCGCGACGCGCTCCTCGATCGTGGTGGCCACCGGCTCCATCTTGGCCAGTCGCTTCATGCGGGACTGGGCCTGGGCGGCCTTGGACGCCTTGGCCT
>JAHINZ010000205.1 GCA_018895795.1 Alphaproteobacteria bacterium | reverse complement strand
GCGCCCGCGCCCGCCCGCGCCGCGCCTGCGCCGCCCAGCCGGCCTGGCGCGTCGGCTCGGCCGGTCGCGCGGGGGGGCGCCGCGGTGGCGGTCAAGGAAGCTTGGGAAGAATTCTAGGGACCTGACGCCGCTGGCTTTGGCCGGCGGCGGCCCGCCTTGGGGTGATCGTCCGATCACGCGCCAGACGGCTAAGGGAACGCCGAGATCTCGGAAGATCCGGTTCTAAAGGCCGTGGCCGACCGAGCGAGAGGCTCGGATCGGCGACGGGACAGCAAAACGCCTCCGCCGGCCAGACACGAAGCGTTCCTAGGGAGCGCTCCGGTCTTGGCCAGCGGGGGCGTTTGGCCGCGAATAGACGTCTTGAAGTTTACGCGCCGCCCGGGAAGCGGAACGGAACCTTCACGGTGCCGGTCTTGGCGCCCATGGGCAGCTTTTCAGCGATGCACATGGCGGCCTTGTCGAAGCCCTTGCCGGCCGCGCTGTTGTCAACGACCTTGCATTCGGAAAGCTTACCGGCGTCCGCGGTGCATTCCAGCATCACTTGAGCAGCATCACGCGTATTGGCGAACTGCTGCAGACAACGGCTCATTTGATCTTCGAAACCGCCAGCGGCCGAAGCGGCCTGAGCGACAAAAAAGCTGCCTGCGATTCCCGCGGCAATAGCGATCGGATATTTCATCCCGCTGCTCCAAAAAAAATAGATCCACGTCCTATGGACGATGCGCCAACCGGACGCTTAGGTACATTCGCCTAGGCCAGTTAATATATTCTGAGTCAGGCGGGAATATTGAAATTTACTTTATGGTAACCTTACCTAAATCGTAATTCGACCAGGTGTGGGGCAGGTAAAAGCCAGTCGCTTTATACAGGCGATGCGACCAATCGTCCCTATTAAGACGTTTTGGAGGCGCTCAATCCAGTTTCTCTTAACCAAGGTCAGAGTCTGTTAGGAATCTATCGTGATGATCACCCTGGCTTGATGGCGTTCCGTGGGCACGGACCGCTAGCTAGAGGGGACCCGGATATGAAACGCTTTCGCCTTGTCGACCTACCCATGATTATCAAGATCGGCGTGGCGCCGGTCTTTGCGTTGATCATGCTTGCGGCCATGGCCGCCGGCGCCGTGACTGTGCAAAAAAGCCAGTCTTCGGCCTTGCAGAAGGTCGTGACCACTGATCTGGGTAATAACCTGGCGATCGCCGGCGTCTCGCGCGAAATTGCCGCCATCCATGGCGAACTCTATCTGGCCCTGACCCATCAGGCCGCCTCGATCGAGACCGACAAGGTCGCAGGGCGGATGTCAGATATCCTCTCCCGCTTCGACGAGGTCAAAAAAGATCTCGAGGCGATCAAGAAGAATTCTCCGGCCGGCGATCAGGCCGACTTTGCGAAGCTGATCAAGGAAGTCGACGATTGCCGCAGCGCCGTCGACGTGGTCAGCGGCATGATCGGGGTCGACTTCAACACGGCGGCTGGCTTTGTCGCTCCATTCGAAGACCAATATACGCTGATGGCCTCGGATCTTGATGGCGTTCTGGCCAAGGTCAACCGGCGGACCAAGGCGGAGGCCGCTAAAAAGCAGACCGAGTCGGTCGCGGCCACGAGCCTGACGATCCTGATGTCCGCGCTGACCCTGGCTTCCGTCGCCGCCCTGGCGGCGCTGATGGTCATGAATGTCCGCAAGTCGATCGCCGATATCGCCGGCGCCACCGAGCGTCTGTCCAAGGGCGACAACAGTATCGACCTGGAAAAGATGACCCGCCTGGATGAACTGGGCGCGGTCGTCCGTTCGTTGAAGATCTTCCGCGACAACCAACTGCACCTCGAGCAGATGCGCGCCGAGCAGGAAAAGACCGCGGCCATGACCGCCGACGAGCGTCGCTCCAAGGAAGCCGCCGCCGCCGCCATCGCCCGCGAAAGCGCCCTGGTGGTCTCCAGCCTCGCCGAGGGCCTGGAAAAGCTGGCCTCGGGCGATCTGACCTTCCGGGTCAGCGCCGAGTTCCCCGGCGAGTACGGCAAGCTGAAGGACGACTTCAACGGCGCCATGAGCTCGCTGCAAGAGACCATGAAGGTCATCGCCGCCTCGACCGACGGCCTGCGCACCGGCGCCGACGAGATCGCCCACGCCTCGGACGACCTGTCGCGCCGCACCGAGCAGCAAGCGGCCAGCCTGGAACAGACCGCCGCCGCCCTGGACGAGCTGACGGCGACGGTGCGTCGCACCGCCGGCGGCGCCCGCCAGGCCTCGGATGTGGTTTCCACCACCCGTGGCGAAGCGACGCATTCTGGCGAGGTTGTGCATCAGGCAGTATCGGCCATGGGAGAGATCGAAAATTCGTCCAAGCAGATCAGCCAGATTATCGGCGTGATCGACGAGATCGCCTTCCAGACCAACCTTCTGGCCCTCAATGCCGGGGTCGAGGCCGCCCGGGCCGGTGACGCGGGTCGCGGCTTCGCCGTGGTGGCCCAGGAGGTCCGGGCTTTGGCCCAGCGGTCCGCTGAAGCCGCCAAGGAGATCAAGACCCTGATTTCGTCATCGACCAAGCAGGTCAGCCAGGGCGTGAGCCTGGTGGGCCAAACCGGCGAGGCGCTGCAACGTATCGTCGTCAAGGTCGGCGAAATCGACGCCCTGGTGACCGAGATCGCGGCGTCCGCCGCAGAGCAGGCCACCGGGTTGAACGAAGTGAACACGGCCGTGAACCAGATGGATCAGGTCACCCAGCAGAACGCCGCGATGGTCGAGCAATCGACGGCCGCGACGCACTCTCTGAAGGGTGAAACCACCGAGCTGGCCCGCCTGATGGCGCGCTTCCGGGTGGGTGACGGCCAGGCCAACTACAATCGTCCGACCCCTGCGGATTCGACGCATCACGCGCCGGCCCGCAATCCGGTCGCCGAACAACGGGCCCGTCTCGGGGCTTTCGCCAGGCCCAGTCGGGGTGGGGCGGCTGTCGCCGCGGCTCCGGCGTCTGACTCATGGGAAGAATTTTGATGGCCCTGCTGTCCTTGCCCGAAAACCTTGATCTCAAGGCCGCGGGTCCGCTGAAGGCCGCGTTCATGGAACGTCGGGGCGCGCCGGTTGAGGTCGAGGCCGGACAAGTCCGTCGTCTGGGCGGTCTGTGCCTCCAGGTTCTGCTCGCGGCCCGCAAGGCCTGGGCCGATGACGGCAAGCCTTTTTCGATCACGGGGCCTTCGGAGGCCTTTCTAGAAACCACACGTCTATTCGGCGCCGATGGGGCGCTGCTTTCGACAGACATTCATGGAGCGAAATCGTGACGCGTACGATCCTCACGGTCGATGATTCCCGCACGATGAGGGACATGCTGCGCATGGCTCTGTCGGGCGCCGGTTTCAATGTGGTCGAGGCCGTCGACGGCGAACATGGGTTGGAGGTTCTCTCCGCTCATCGCCCCGATGTCATCATCACCGACATCAACATGCCCAAGCTGGATGGCTTTGGCTTCATCGAGGCGGTTCGCATCGATGACGATTATCGGGCGATCCCGATCCTGGTGCTGACGACGGAAAGCGATCCCAGCAAGAAGCAGCGGGCGCGCGAAGCCGGCGCGACGGGCTGGATCGTCAAGCCGTTCAATCCGGAAAAGCTGGTCGAGGCCATCCGCCGCGTCGCGGCCTGATCCTCAAAGAAACTCGACGTCTGGAATTCTAAGGAACTACGGGAATGGACGAGCTAGAGGCCATTAAGGTCACCTTCTTTCAGGAATGCGAGGAACTGCTCGCCGACCTCGAAGGCGGGCTCCTGGCCATGCAGGAGGGCGTCGGCGACAGTGAAACCGTCAATGCCGTCTTCCGGGCCGTGCATTCGATCAAGGGCGGCGCCGGCGCCTTTGGGCTGGAGCCGCTGGTCCGCTTCGCCCACGTCTTTGAAACCCTGCTGGACGCGGTGCGCTCCAATGAGGTTCCGGGAACCGTCGAACTGGCCGCCGTCATGTTGCGCGCGTCCGACGTCCTCGCCGACCATGTCGGGGCGGCGCGCGGTCTGGGCGATGTCGACATGGACGCCTCCGCGGCCATGGCCGCGGAACTGAAGGCCTGGACCGATCCGTCGGCGGCGCCGATCGCCGCGTCGGAGGCTCCTTCCGCCGCCGAGCCCGTCTTGACCGCTCAGGCCCCGTCCGCGCCGGTTTCGGATGACTTGGACGAGGACGATCTCGGCTTCGATTTCCAACCGATGACGATCTCGATCGACGCCCAGGCGGCTGACGCCGAATTGATCCCGGACGATGTCTGGACGGTGTCGATCCGTCCGAAGTCGGACCTCTATCGCAAGGCCAACGAGACCGGCCTTCTGCTGCGCGAGCTGAACCTCCTAGGTCCGATCGTCGCGACCATGGACGACAGCGCCCTGCCGACGCTGGAATTCCTCGACGCGGAAGCCGCCTATGTCACCTGGAGCGTCCGCCTGGAGACGGAGGATAGCGAGGCCGCCATCCGCGAGGTGTTCGAATTCGTTGACGGCGATTGCGATCTGGAGATCGTCCGCGGAGAAGCGCCCGTCGAGGCCGCTCTCGCTAATCTGCTGAGCAGTATCGAGCCCGCCGCCGAAGCCGCCGCCGAGCCGGTCGAGGTCGAGGTCGCCGCCCCGCCGGCCGCTGAAATCCCGCCCCCGCCGGTCGCCGCCGCGCCCGTGGCCCCCGCTAAGGCCGCCGCGCCCGCCAAGGCCGCTCAGGTCGACATTCCCGGTCCGGGGCAGTCGGTGATCCGGGTCGATCCCGAACGCATCGACAGCCTGATCGATCTGGTCGGCGAACTGGTGATCAACCAGGCGATGCTGGCCCAGAGGGTCGGCGAGTACGGCATCGCGCCGTCGTCCAGCCTGGCCATGGGCCTGGATGAGCTGGAGCAGCTCACCCGCCAGATCCAAGACAGCGTCATGGCCATCCGCGCCCAGCCGGTGAAGTCGGTGTTCCAGCGCATGCCGCGTCTGGTTCGCGAAGTCGCCAACATGACGGGCAAGCAGGCCCGCCTGGTGATGGACGGCGAGAACACCGAGGTCGACAAGACGGTCATCGAGCGTCTGGCCGATCCCATCACCCACATGCTGCGCAACGCCATCGACCACGGGCTGGAAAGCCCCGAGGAGCGCACCGCGGCGGGCAAGAATCCCGAAGGCGTCGTGCGCCTGGCGGCCCTGCACCGCAGCGGCCGGATCGTCATCGAGGTCCAGGACGACGGCAAGGGCATCAATCGCGAGCGCGTGTTCTCGATCGCGGTCAAGAAGGGCCTGATCGCCCCGGACCTGCAACTGACCGATGAGGAGATCGATAACCTGATCTTCCTGCCCGGCTTCTCGACCGCCGAAAAGATCTCGGACGTCTCGGGTCGCGGCGTCGGCATGGATGTGGTGCGACGCAGCGTTCAGGCGCTCGGCGGCCGGATCTCGATCTCCTCGCGCCCCGGCTTGGGCTCGACCTTCACGCTCAGCCTGCCTCTGACCCTGGCCGTTCTGGACGGCATGGTGGTTGATGTGGCCGGTGAGACCCTGGTCGTGCCGCTGGCCGCGATCGTCGAAAGCCTGCGCCCGAAGGCCGAGGAAGTGCGCCCCCTGGGCCCGGTCGGCTCGGTGCTGGCCGTCCGCGACAGCTTCGTGCCGCTGATCGACGTCGGCGTGACCCTGGGCTACCGCGATCACTCGCCGCCGCCGACCGATGGCGTCGTGCTGCTGGTCGAGGGCGAGGACGGGTCGCGCGCCGCGCTGGTCGCCGACGCCATTCACGGCCAACGCCAGGTCGTCATCAAGTCGCTCGAGCAGAACTATCAACAGGTCGAAGGCGTCGCCGCCGCGACCATCCTGGGTGACGGCCGCGTGGCCCTGATCCTGGACGTCGACGCCGTGATCAATCTGCGCCGCCGTGAGACGCCCCGTCCCACTGAACCCACTCTGATCGCGGCGGAGTAAGTCATGACAGACCAAGCCATCGTGACTCATGGGGAACGCCGGGAACTGATCTCCTTCCGGGTGGGCGAGCAGGAGTACTGCGTCAACATCATGGCGGTTCGTGAGATCCGCGGCTGGAGCCCGGCGACCTCGCTGCCCCAATCGCCCAGCTACATGCGCGGCGTGATCAATCTGCGGGGCGCGGTTCTGCCCATCATGGATCTGGCCTCGCGCATCGGCATGCCGATGGTCGAGCCGACCGTGCGCAGCGTCTTCATCGTCGTGCAGGCTGGCGACCGTACGGTCGGCCTACTGGTCGACGCGGTGTCGGACATCCTTTCGATTACCGACGATCTGGTTCAACCGACCCCGGACGTGGCCTGCGACGCGGTTCGCAGCTTCGTTCGCGGCATCATTTCCATTGAAGGTCGCATGATCAGCGAAATCTCGCTTGAGCGTCTCCTTCCCGAGCGCGAGGCCCTGGCAGCCTGATGACCACAGCCTCATCCATGGATCGACGCGAGGCCATCGTCGATGGCGAGTTCGCGTTCACCAACCAGGACTTCAAGAAGATCGCGGCGTTGCTTTACGCCCAGGCCGGCATCAGCCTGCCCGAGAGCAAGGCGACCCTGGTCTATTCACGCCTGGCCAAGCGTCTGCGGACCCTCGGCCTGAAAACCTTCACCGAATACTGCGCCTTTGTCGCGCTGGACAGCAGCGTCGACGAACAGCAGGAAATGCTTCGTGCGCTGACGACGAACGTCACGCGTTTCTTCCGCGAACCGCACCATTTCGACGATCTGCGCGCCAACGTTCTGGAGCCTGTCGCGGACCGAGTGCGCGCGGGCGGACGTCTGCGACTGTGGTCGGCGGCGAGTTCGTCGGGTCAGGAACCCTATTCGATGGCCTTCACCGTCCTGTCGGTCTGGCCCAACGCCGCCGATCTGGATATCCGGATCCTGGGGACCGACATCGACACCAACGTGCTCGCGACTGGTCGCGCGGCCGTCTATGATGAGAGCCTGCTGGAAGGCATTCCCCCCGGCCCGCGCAATCAATATTTCGAGCGCGACCCCGGCGATCGGCGCAATTTCCGTGTCTGTGAATCCGCCCGCAGCCTGGTGGCCTTCCGCGAACTGAACCTCAACGGCCCAAGCTGGCCGATGAAGGGACCGTTCGACGCCATCTTCTGTCGCAACGTCGTGATCTATTTTGACGAACCCACCCAGGAGCGGGTTTGGAACCGGTTCGCCCCGCTGGTCGCGCCGGGCGGCCGACTTTATGTCGGTCACTCAGAACGGGTAGGGGCGTCGGTGACGGCGTTTGAAAGCGCTGGCCTAACCGCATATCGCAAGGTGGGAGGTCGCTGATGGCCAAGATTCGCGTTCTCGTCGTCGACGACTCGGCCACCATGCGCAGCCTGATCACGGCTGCTCTCAATCGCGATCCGGACATCGAGGTCGTCGGCGCCGCCGGCGATCCCTTCGAGGCCCGGGGCATGATCAAGGCCCTCAACCCCGACGTCGTCACCCTCGACATCGAAATGCCGAACATGAACGGCATCGAGTTCCTTGAGAAGATCATGCGCCTACGGCCGATGCCCGTGGTCATGGTCTCGACCCTGACCCAGGCCGGCGCCGAAATGACGTTGCGCGCGCTCGAGCTCGGCGCGGTCGATTGCGTCGCCAAGCCGGGCGACGCCCTGGGCACGCAGGACGCCCTGGCCGAGATCGTGGTCAAGGTGAAGACCGCCGCCCGCGCGTCGGTCCGCACCAAGGCCGACGCTCCGGCCGCCGGCGTCCGGCGCAAGGACTTCATGCCCTCGGGCGACATCGTGGCGATCGGTTCGTCGACGGGTGGGGTCGAGGCGCTGCTGTCGATCCTGACCCTGTTCCCCGACACCTGCCCGCCGACGGTGATCACCCAGCACATGCCGGCGACCTTCACCGCCAGCTTCGCCGCGCGCCTCGATCGGGCCAGCGGCGCCAAGGTGCAGGAAGCCACGGACGGCGCCCTGCTGGAGGCGGGCAAGGTCTATGTCGCGCCAGGCGGGGCCACGCACTTGGAAGTCGTTCGTTCAGCGGGGCTGCGCTGCCGCCTGACTCCGGGCGACCCTGTCAGCGGTCACCGCCCGTCGGTCGATGTTCTTTTCAATTCGGTGGCCCACGCCGTCGGCGACAAGGCGGTTGGCGTGATCCTCACCGGTATGGGCCGTGACGGCGCTCAGGGGCTTTTGGCCATGCGCGGCGCCGGCGCCAAAACCCTCGGACAGGATGAGCAAAGCTGTGTCGTTTACGGCATGCCGCGCTCGGCCTTTGAAATCGGCGCCGTGGAGAAGCAGGTGTCCCTGTCCTCCATGGGCCAGTCCATCCTCGATCTGGCCTCCGCGAGGCGATGAACCCATGCCCCAAGCAAGCACCATTTCCGTCCTCGTCGTCGATGACCAGCTGACCATGCGGGCCTTGATCCGCAATGCGTTGCAGCAGATCGGGTTCAAGGACATCCGCGAGGCGCCCGATGGCGAGGAAGCGCTCAAGAACCTGTTGGCCAAGCCGGCCAATCTGGTGATCTCCGACTTCAACATGCCGAAGATGGACGGCCTGGCGCTGCTTCGCGCGGTGCGCTCGCATCCGCCGATCCGTCAGACGGCCTTCGTCATGCTGACCGGGCGCGCCGATCGCGAGCTCGTGCAACGCGCCGTGCAGTTCGGCGTCAACAACTACTGCGTCAAACCCTTCACCGTTCAGGGCCTGAAGGAAAAGATCGAACAGGTCTTTGGACAGCTCACATGACGATAGGTCAACCTCACGACGATCTCGAACGCTCGGTCAAGGTGCATGTGACGCAGGGTGAAAGCCATGTGTCCTCCGATCCCAACGTGGTGATGACCACGGTTCTGGGCTCGTGCATCGCCGCCTGTATCCGCGATCCCCAAGCCGGCGTCGGC
>JAHINZ010000204.1 GCA_018895795.1 Alphaproteobacteria bacterium | reverse complement strand
TCGGTCAATGGCGAAAACGCCGACTTCCTGGCCGGCGGAGAATTCCCGGTGCCCACGGGCCGCGACGACAAGGGCAATATCCTGATCGAGTTCAAGCCCTTCGGCGTGCGGCTGGCCTTCCGGCCGATCGTCCTCTCGCCGGGCCGAATCTCGCTGCAACTGTCGACCGAGGTCTCGGAACTGACCAACCAGGGCGCCTTCACCCTGGGCGGGACGGCCAGCAACGCCCTGGTCATCCCGGCGCTGTCGGTGCGGCGCGCCAACACCACGGTGGAGCTGCCCTCGGGCGGCTCGCTGATGATCGCGGGCCTGCTGCAGCAGACCAACAAACAGACCATCGACTCGATCCCGGGCATGACCAACATGCCGGTGCTGGGCGCGCTGTTCCGGTCGCGCGACTTTCTGAACGGCGAGACCGAACTGGTGATCATCATCACCCCCTATATCGTCGACCCGACCCGGCCCCAGAACCTGCAGACCCCGGCCGACGGCCTGCAGATCGCCGGCGATATGAGCACGGCCCTGCTGGGTCGACTGAACCAGGTGGTCAAGGCTCCGGCCGGCGCCAATGCGGGGCGCGCCTATCAGGGCCCCGTCGGCTATGTGATCGAGTGAGGACGCGGCCATGACCCCGCAAACCGTGCACCGTCTTGTGAAGGCCAGCTTGATCGGCGCCGTGCTGATCGGCCTGTCGGCCTGCGCCAGCGCCGCCGTCGATCCGGCGATCCCCACGCCGACAGCGCGCACCGAACCTGAAAAGTGGCGCGACCAGATCAAGGTCGACGGCCGCGCCGATGAAATCCAGCTGGCGGTTCACGCCCAGGGCGTATCGCCCAACCAGGATCAGGCGCTGTCGGCCCTGGTCGGCCGCTGGCTGTCGGCCCAGGCGCGCGAGATCGTGGTCAGCGCGCCGCTGGGCGGCGAAAACCCTTCGGCGGCGGGCGGCATGGCCGTGCAGGTTCGCGAGCGCCTGACCTTCTATGGCGCGCCCCCGACCCAGGTCCGGGTGGTCGGCTATGACGCCGCCGGCCAGGCCAGCGCGCCGCTGCGCGTCGGCTTCGAGGTGTTTGTCGCCGAGGCGCCCCGCTGCGGCGCCTGGGAGAACCTGACCGCCACGCGCAAGAACGAGGCCTATGGCAATTTCGGTTGCGCCATGGCCGCCAACCTGGCCGCCCAGATCGCCAATCCCGAGGATCTGGTGCGCCCGCGCGACTCGACGCCGATCGACGCCGGCCGCCGCGACACCGTCCTGGGCAAGTACCGCAGGGGCGAGATCACCTCTTCGGCCAAGGATGACCAGGCCAAGGGCACGATCTCCAAGGCGATCAACTGATGGCGCGGCAACCGACCGAGCATGACCCGTTCGATCTGGGGTTCGAGGCCGCCGACGAGTTCACCTCGGCCGGCTCTGATCCCTGGCGCACCTCCGCCCCGGCCATGACGCCGGCCATGGGCGGCGCCGACGACCCGTTCGCCGCCTTCCCGCCGGCCCGGCCGCGCGATGAACGGCCCGCGTCGGTCGACGACCCGTTCGCCGCCCCCGCCGCGGCCCGGCAAGCTCAGGCTCCGGCTCCGGCCGCCGCGCGCGCCCGCGCCGCCCCGCCGCCACAAGCCCCGCCGCCGACCCCGCCCGCCGCCCCACCCGCGCCGTCTCCGCCCGAAGCGGGCGACCATGACGGTCTGATCGGCAGCGACGCCGCCCTGGGCGAGATGGCCGTGCCGCGCATCAGCATCCACGCCTTCTGCGTGCGGCCCGAAACCGGCCAGATGATCGAGCACGCCGCCGCCGACCGCCGGATGGCCCGGGCCTCGACCACGGTGCGCGACGGCGGCCTCGACGCCGCCGTGGCCCTCTACCAGAACCAGCCCACCCCCTCGCTGGTGCTGGTCGAAAGCCATGACGGGCCCCAGCGCCTGCTGCACCTGCTGGATTCCCTGGCCCAGGTCTGCGATCCGGGCACCAAGGTGGTGGTCATCGGCCAGGCCAATGACATCGCCCTGTATCGCGAACTGATGCGCCGCGGGGTCAGCGAATATCTAACCCAGCCCCTGGGGCCGCTGCAGGTGATCCGGGCGGTCTCGGGCCTGTACGCCGATCCGTCCGCGCCGTTTGTCGGCCGGCAGGTGGCCTTTGTCGGCGCCAAGGGCGGGGTAGGGGCCTCGACCCTGGCCCATAACTTCGCCTGGTCGATGGCCGAGCGCATGCAGACCGCCACGGTGATCGTCGATCTGGATTTGCCGTTCGGCACCGCCGGCCTCGACTTCAACCAGGACCCCCTGCAGGGCGTCATCGACGCCCTGACCCAGCCCGACCGCCTAGACTCCGTGCTGATGGATCGGATGATGGTCCGCTGCGGCGATCGTCTGTCGCTGTTCGCCGCTCCGGCCACCCTGGACCAGGACTACGAGATCAGCGCCGAGGCCTATGAGGAAGTCACCCAGAAGATCCGCGGGGCGGCGCCCTTCGTGGTGCTGGACCTGCCCCACAGCTGGGCGGCCTGGACGCGCCGGGTGCTGATCGGCTCGGACGATCTGGTCGTGGTCGCCACCCCCGATCTGGCGTCCCTGCGCAACGCCAAGAACATCGTCGACATGGTTCGGCAAGCCCGCCCCAATGACGCGCCGCCGCGGCTGGTGCTCAACCAGGTGGGCGTGCCCGGCCGGCCCGAGATCCCGGTCAAGGATTTCGGCGAGGCCCTGGGCGTGGTTGCCTCGCTGGTCCTGCCATTCGATCCCAAGTCGTTTGGCCAGGCCGCCAATAACGGCCAGATGGTCGCCGAGGTCGCGCCCAAGTCCAAGGCCGCCGAGGGGATTGATCACCTGGCCCAGCTGATCAGCCGTCGCGAACCGCCGCCGGTTCAGAAGAGCTCGATGCTGTCTGGCCTGTTCAGGAAGAAATAGCGACGGATGTTCGGCAAGCGCGACCAGAACCCTGCTGTCGACCGACAGGCGCCGCCGCCGGCGCCCGTCGACGGGTCGGCGATCGCCACCCGTCCGCAGCGGATCGAGCCCGCGTCAGAGCGTTCGGCCCCGTCGCCCAAGGTGGCCGCGCCCAAGCAGACACCCGGCCTGGACCAGCTGCGCGCCGCCCAGGGCGCCGCCCCGGCCACCCAGGTCGTGCGCGAGCAGAGCGACTACTACCACGCCACCAAGACCACGATCTTCAACGCCCTGCTCAACACCATCGACCTGTCCCAGCTGGCCCAGCTGGACCTGAAGGCGGCGGCCGAGGAGATCCGCGACATCGTCGCCGAGTTGGTGGCGATCAAGAACGTCTCGATGTCGGTGGCCGAGCAGGAGCACCTGGTCCAGGACATCATCAATGATGTGCTCGGCTATGGCCCGCTGGAGCCGCTGCTGGCCCGCGACGACATCGCCGACATCATGGTCAACGGCGCCCACCGGGTGTTCATCGAAGTCGGCGGCAAGGTCCAGCTGACCAATGTGCGCTTTCGCGACAACATGCAGTTGATGAACATCTGCCAGCGGATCGTCAGCCAGGTCGGCCGCCGGGTCGATGAGAGCTCGCCGATCTGCGACGCCCGCCTGCCCGACGGCAGCCGCGTCAACGTCATCGCTCCGCCCTTGGCTCTGGATGGTCCCACCCTGACCATCCGGAAGTTCAAGAAGGACAAGCTGACCATGAAGAACCTGGTGGACTACAAGTCCATCAGCCCCGAGGGCGCGCGGGTTCTGGGCGTGATCGGCGCCTGCCGCTGTAACATCGTCATCTCCGGCGGTACGGGCTCGGGCAAGACCACCCTGCTCAACACCCTGACCGCCTTCATCGATCCGACCGAGCGGGTGGTGACCTGCGAGGACGCCGCCGAGCTGCAGCTGCAACAGCCGCACGTGGTGCGCCTGGAAACCCGACCGGCCAATCTCGAGGGCTCGGGCGCGGTGACCATGCGCGATCTGGTCAAGAACTGCCTGCGGATGCGTCCTGAACGGATCATCGTCGGCGAAGTCCGCGGCCCGGAGGCCTTCGACCTGCTGCAGGCCATGAACACCGGCCACGACGGCTCGATGGGCACGCTGCACGCCAACAGTCCGCGCGAGGCGATCAGCCGGATCGAGAGCATGATCACCATGGGCGGCTATGGCCTGCCGTCCAAGACCATCAAGGAGATGATCGTCGGCTCGGTCGACGTGGTCATCCAGGCCGCCCGCTTGCGCGACGGCACCCGGCGCATCACCCACATCACCGAGGTGGTGGGACTGGAGGGCGACGTGATCGTCACCCAGGACCTGTTCGTCTACGAGATCACCGGCGAGGACGCCGACGGCAATGTGGTCGGCAAGCATCGCTCGACCGGCATCGCCCGGCCCCGTTTCTGGGACCGCGCCCGCTATTACGGCCTGGAGCGCGAGCTGGCCGAAGCCCTCGACGCGGCGGAGTAACCGATGCTGTTCGTGATCGCCGGCATCTTGGGCTTCATCACCATCGCCGGGCTAGGCTTCGCCTTCGCCGGCGGCGACCAGAACGCGGCCCGCACGGCCAAGCGCACCCAGGCGATCCTGGGCGGTCCGCGCGACGACACCGCCCGCGCCAAGGCGGTGGCCAATACGCCCGACGCCCGCCGCAAACAGATCCTCAAGACGCTGAAGGAACAGGACCGCCAGCAGAAGAAGGCGTCGTTGAGCATCACCGCGCGCCTCCGCGCCGCCGGGCTGGGCGAGAACGTCCGGATGTTCTGGATCATCAGCGGCGTCGTCGGCCTGACGATCGGCATCGTGCCGCTGGCCCTGGGCCAGTCGCCCCTGATCGCCCTGGGCGCGGCCTTCGCGGCGGGCTTTGGCCTGCCGCGCTGGGTGGTCGGCATGCTGGCCAAGGCCCGCACCAAGAAGTTCACCGAGGCTTTTTCCGACGCCATCGACATCATCGTGCGCGGCATCAAGTCGGGCCTGCCGGTGCATGACTGCCTGAAGATCATCGGCAAGGAATGCACCGAGCCCCTGGCCGGGGAGTTCCGCATCCTGACCGAGAATGTCGGCATGGGCATGCCGATGGATGCGGCCCTGGAGCGCATGTACGAGCGCATGCCCACCAACGAGCTGCGCTTCTTCGCCATCGTGCTGTCGATCCAGGCCAAGACCGGCGGCAACCTGGCCGAGGCCCTGGGCAATCTGTCGACCGTGCTGCGGGCCCGCAAGCTGATGGGCGAGAAGATCAAGGCCCTGTCGGCCGAAGCCGTGGCCTCGGCCTTCATCATCGGCGCCTTGCCGCCGGGCGTCGTGGTGCTGATCACCGTGACCTCGCCGGCCTATATGCAGCCGCTGTTCACCGACCCGCGTGGCCACCTGATGCTGCTGGCGGGCGGCATCTGGATGAGTCTTGGCATCTTCGTGATGCGCAAGATGATCAACTTCAAGTTCTGATGGGAGGACGCGCATGACCATCGTCGGCGTTCTGACCAACCCGTCGAACCTGCTGACCGGCTTCATCGCCCTGGTGGTGTTCTTCACCATCATCACCCTGGTGTCGCCCGCCCTGCGCGATCGCGGCCTGGAAGGGCGCCTGAAATCGGTGGCCAACCGCCGCGAGGAGTTGCGTCGCCGCTCGCGCGAGGCCATCGCGCAAAAGGGCGGCGGCACCCTGCGTCACGCCGACAAGGGCCTGTACAAGACCATCGTCGACCGTCTGCAGCTGTCGCGTCTGCTGGAGGACCCCAAGGTCGTCGACAAGCTGGCCCAGGCCGGCTTCCGCGGGCCGCAGCCGGTCTCGACCTTCTATTTTTTCCGCTTCGTGATGCCGTTCGTGTTCGCCGTGGTCACGGCGTTCTACATCTATGTGATCAACGGTTTTGGCCTGCTGGCCATGCAGAAGCTGTGCATCTGGGTGGCGGCCCTGGCCATCGGCTACTACGCGCCCAACGTCTATATCAGCAACATCGCCCAGAAGCGGCGCGAGTCGATCGTCGCCGCCTTCCCGGACTCTCTGGACCTGCTGTTGATCTGCGTCGAAAGCGGCATGTCGATCGAGGCGGCGATCCAGAAGGTCGGGGCCGAGGTCGGCGCCAGCTCGATGGAGCTGGCCGAGGAGCTCAGCCTGCTGACCGCCGAGTTGTCCTATCTGCCCGACCGCCGTCTGGCCTATGAGGGCCTGGCCCGCCGCACCAACCATCCGGGCATCCGCTCGGTGGCCACGGCGATGATCCAGGCCGAGCGCTACGGCACGCCCCTGGGCGGCGCCCTGCGGGTGATGGCCAAGGAAAATCGCGACCTGCGGCTGTCGGCTGCGGAAAAGAAAGCCGCGGCCCTGCCGGCCCAGCTGACCGTGCCGATGATTCTGTTCTTCCTGCCGGTGCTGTTCGTGGTGATCCTGGGCCCGGCGATCATCAAGATCCAAGACGTGATGGGCAAGCACTAGAGGATTTTCCGTCCTGACTACGTCAATCCGGAGCTCTAGATCTTTGTCTTAACGCATTTTCTTCACGCGAACCGGAATCCACTTCGCTCGAAAATGCTCTAGGGGCTGGCCCCGCCACGGCTCGCCGCCCCACTCGCTCAAAACGATGCCATCCGCGCACCCGCAACTTCCGGCGCCGATCTTGAAGATGCTTACCCAGAGGTTACTCATTCTGGGACAGTGGGCATGCAGGGCGTTGATCTAAGGACGGACCGCGACGAGGACTTCGCGGGCGATGAGACGGGCAGCGCCGCGATCGAGACGGCCCTGCTGCTGTCCCTGGCGGCGACCCTGGTGTTTGTCCTGCGCTCGTCCCTGGTGGGGCCGTTGCTGCAGAAGTTCGTCGACGCCGCCGACGTGCTGTCTCGGGCCCTGAGCTAGCCGCCGGCTTTCAGGGCGTCCCACGATCGCGGCTGGGTCGGCGTCGCACCCTGGCCGGTGGCGGCGCGCAGCCACGCCAGGTTGTTGTCCACGGATTCGGGCGGCAGATCCTGACGCGCCAGCCTTTCGGCTTCGCCGAGGCGGCCTTGCAGGCCGACGACCAGGGCCAGGTTCTGCCGGATTTGAACGGTCGCCGAGGGCAGGCTCACCGCCCGGCGCAACAGCGCCTCGGCCCCGACCAGATCGCCTTTGGCGGCCAGGTGCATGGCGTAGTTGGCGTTAGGCGCGGCCTCGTTAGGCGCCAGGGCGATCGCCTTGCGGTGGGCCTCGGTGGCTTCGTCGTCGCGCTGGGCCTGCTCATAGGCGACGCCCAGCAGGGATTGCGGCCGCCAGTCCTTCGGATCCAGGGCGGCCGCGTGGCGGGCTGGCTCGACGGCGTAGAATCCCTGACCACGGGCGATCTGGGCCCGGGCCGCTTCCAGCAGACCCTCGATATTGTCGGGCGAAACCAGCAGCACCTTGGCCGTGGTGGCGATGGCGTCGTCATAGCGACCCAGGGCCCGCAGGGCCTGGGCCAGACCGACTCCGGCCTCGGCGTCGCGGCCGTCCGCCTCGAACTCAGACCCCCAGAAGGCGGCGCGGGCGAGAGGGTCGGCGCGGCGGGCCTCGGCGCGCTGGGCCGGCGTGGCCTTGCGCGGCGGGGCCGGAGCGCTGGCGGCGGCGGGGTTCGGCGCGTCGGCGGCGTGGGCCAGCGGGCCGACCATCAGCACGACGGGGGCGAGAAGGGTTGCGAGGCGCGAGAGCTTGCGACACATGGAAGGCGAGACTCCGAACGGTTCGCGTATCCTCGCCGCGCGGCCCTCAAGGAATCGTTAAGCATAATTTCCGAGGGCCGCGACATGTTCGACACCCATCACATCCTGCCGTCCGAGACGGAAACCGCGATCCCGGTCCACCCGCTGTTCGAGGCCGAGCTCCAGGCGTACCTGGCGGCGCGGCGGCCGTCGGCCCGCGCCTTCGCCGCCCAGGCGCAGTTCGAGGCCAAGACCGGACAGGTTCTGGTTCTGCCGACAGCCAGCGGCGAGATCGAGCGGGTGCTGATGGGCCTGGGAAGCCGCACCAACGTCGATCCCGGCCTGTTCCGAGGCCTGGCCGCCAAGCTGCCGGCCGGCGACTACCGGCTGGCCCGCTTGCCGCGCGGTCTGGACGCCCAGGAGGCGACCCTGGCTTTCGCTCTGGGCCTGTATCGTTTCGACCGCTATCGCCGCCGACCCGATCAGGCCCGCCCGCGCCTTGTCGCGCCCAAGGGCGTCGATTTGGCGGCCGTCACCGCCATCAGCCACGCCTGCGCCCTGGCCCGCGACATGGTCAATACCCCGGCCAACGACATGGGCCCGCTGCAGATCGAGACCATCGCCCGCGAGATCGCCGAGCACCATGGCGCGGAGATTTCGGTCATCGTCGGCGACGACCTGCTGACCCAGAACTATCCGGCGGTCCACGCCGTCGGCCGCGCCGCCGTTGAGCATCGCGCCCCGCGGATGATTGAAATGCACTGGGGCGACCCTTCGCACCCTGTTCTGGCCCTGGTCGGCAAGGGCGTGGTGTTCGACACCGGCGGCCTGGACATCAAGCCCTCGGCCGGCATGCGGATCATGAAGAAGGACATGGGCGGCGCCGCTCACGCCCTGGCGCTGGCCCGAATGGTGATGGGCGCCAAGCTGCCGGTGCGGCTGGTGGTGCTGACCCCGGTGGTCGAGAACGCCATCAGCGGCGACGCCATGCGGCCCGGCGACGTGCTGAGCACCCGCGCCGGCCTGACCGTCGAGGTCGGCAACACAGACGCCGAAGGCCGGCTGATCCTGGCCGACGCCCTGACCCGCGCGGCCGAGCTCAAGCCGGTCCTGACGCTGGACCTGGCCACCCTGACCGGCGCGGCCCGCGTGGCCATGGGGCCGTTCGTGATCCCGTTCTGGACCGCCGACGACACGCTGGCCCGCCAGGTCGAGGCCGCCTCGAAGGCGACCTTCGATCCGCTGTGGCGCCTACCGTTGTGGGACGGCTATCGCGAGGCGATCGACAGCGACATCGCCGACCTGAAGAACGATCCCGACGGTTGGGCCCAGGCGGGGGCGACCACGGCGGCCCTGTTCCTGGAGCGGTTCGCGCCGACCGACGGCAGCTGGGCGCACTTCGATGTCTATGCCTGGAACCCCAAGAGCCGGCCGGGCCATCCGACCGGCGGCGAGGCCCAGGCGATCCGGGCGCTATTCGCGATGCTCAAGACCCGTTTCCCCGCGTGAGCGCGCCCGATCGGCGGTTGACCTTGATCCGCGACGGCGCGGCCGACCTGCGCCTGGAGGGCCTGATCGCGGCTGAACGCTACCCCGCCGTCGTCCCGATGCGGGCCATTGTTCCCGTCGCCGCTCTGCGCCAGGCGCCCGACCCCGAGGCCGAGCAGGAAGACCAGCTGCTGTTTGGCGAACGCTTCGACGTGCTGTTCGTGGACGACGATTTCGCCTTCGGCCAGGCCCGGCGCGACGGCTATGTGGGCTATGTGCCGCGCGAGGCCCTTTCGCCGCCGATGCTGGCCCCCAGCCATCGGGTGGCGGCGATCCGCACCTACGCCTTCAGCCAACCCGACATCAAGTCGGCCATTGTCGGCCTCTACAGCCTCAATAGCCTGATCTCGATCGAGGCCAGCGAGGACCGGTTCGTCAAGGCGGCGCGGTCGGGCTGGATCATCGCGGGCCATCTGGGCGCGATCGGGACGGGCGAGACGGACTACGTCGCCGTCGCCCAGCGCTTTGTGGGCGCACCCTATCAGTGGGGCGGGCGTGAATCCCTGGGGCTGGACTGCTCGGCCCTGGTCCAGCAGGCCCTGGCGGCCTGCAATCGCGCCTGCCCGCGCGACACCGACATGCAGCGGGCGTTCTTCCCCGAGGTGGGCGAGGCCGACCGCCGTCGCGGTGATCTGGTGTTCTGGAAAGGCCACGTGGCCATCCTGCTGGACGCCGAGACCATCCTGCACGCCAACGCCCACCACATGGCCGTGGCCGTCGAGCCGCTGGCCGAAGCCATCACACGTATCGAAGCCGCGGGCGTCGGCGCGCCGCTGGGCTATCGGCGGGTGTGAGGATCTGGAGAGCCTTCCCCAAGAGGGGATGATCCTGTTCGACAAAAAAGGGCCGCGAAGCGAACTTCGCGGCCCTAATTCTTGGTCTGTCTAAGCCGATCAGTGCGCGGCGGCGGCCGGAGCGGGCGCGGCAGCTGCCGGGGCCGTGGCGGCGCCAGCGGCCGGGGCAGCGGCGCCTTCCGCGGCGGGCGCGGCGGCGGCTT